>CBDURI010000088.1:0-9576 GCA_965369435.1 uncultured bacterium | reverse complement strand
GTCGAAACTCAACGTCGGTTGGTTGGGGTGGTTCAGGTCAATGTGGGTTGGGTTGGTTATTGGAGGGTGATGGAGTGCCAGGTTCCGCGGGTCCACATTAGGGCGAATGTTATTGACTGCAGGCCTCGGTAGAGGACCTGGGCTGCGAATACTGCGACGAGGCCTAGGCCCATCACGGGGCCGATTACGTACACGGCGGGTAGGAAGATCAACCACTGGAAGGCGGTGCCGATGAACATCACGCGCTTGGCGTCCCCCACTCCGAGAAGCGCGTTCATCAACACCATGCCGACGGCGTCGAAGAACAGAAAGGCAGCGACCATGCGGAGCGGGTCCTTGGCGAGGGCCAGCGTCGCAGGCTCGTGGATGAAGACGCCTAAGATCGCTTCAGGAACCAGCACGGCGGGAAGACTGAGTGCCGCGACGACCAGGACCGCCATCTTTGTGACGTCCCAACCCCATTGCTGGGCGTCTGATGGATCGCCCCGACCCAACGCCTGACCCGCAAGCGAGGCGGCGGCGAGCCCGAATCCGATGCCCGGCAGGATAGCGACGAGCATCAAGTCGATGATCACCTTGGTCGCCGCAAGCTCGGGTGTGCCCATGCGAGCGACGAACATGAGGAAGACCGTCATTCCGGCCGCGAAGAAAAACTGCTGAAGCCCCGCTGGGGCGGCCAGCCTGATGATGGTGGCCATGGTCGGGCGGTCGGGGAGTCCGTGAAGGAATCCTGCGTCACCGGCGTAGCTACGGCCAAGTATGAAATAGGAGGCTGTCCCAAAGACGGTGGCTATGGCTGAAGCCACACCGGCGCCGGCCGCGCCGAGCTCGGGAGCGCCGAGGTTGCCGAAGATCAACACCCAGTTGAGGAAGATGTTGAGCACGTGCATCGAGATCAACGTGCGCATGTAGAGCATCGACTTGTCGACCGCGTTCCAGTACCCCCGGAAAGCGAAGTTCATCCCCATTCCGAACATTGCGAACAAACGCGCTCGAAGATACGGCACGCCTTGCTCGACGACCGCGGCATCGCTGGTCAGGATCGGGAAGTACTCGGGGGCGAACGTGATCAGCAGAGCCGACAAAGGAACGGCGATGACCGCCGCGACCAGCAAACCCCCGTTGAGGGGGATGGCCGTCTCGGACAGACGCCCTTCTCCGACGCGACGCGCTGCCATCGCTTGGACGCCCGCCGAAAGGCCCAAGACGAACGCGGAAAACAAGAAGTTCGCAAAGCCGCCGAGGCCGACACCCGCAAGTGCCGCGTCTCCCAACGTGCCCACCATCCCGGTGTCGACGAGGTTCAGCACGTTCTGCGACAGCATGCCGCCGATGATGGGAAGCGCGAGTCCGAAGATTCGACGTCGGCGGACGGGAGGCACCGTCCATGGCGCGATCTGCAACAAGCTAACGTGGTGCCATGCGAATGGCACCGTCGAGCCGGATGACCTCGCCGTTGATGTAACTGTTCTCGACGATATGACAGGCCAGCGCGCCGAACTCTCCTGGGCGTCCGAGCCGGCTCGGGTGTGGGATCGTAGCGGCCAGTGCGGCCCGGATGTCCTCGCCGAGCGATGCGAGCAACGGCGTGTCGAAGGTGCCAGGTGCAATCGTCACGACGCGAATCTGAGCTTTCGCGAGGTCGCGCGCGGCGGGGAGGGTCAGGCCTACGATGCCGCCTTTCGAGGCAGAGTACGCGACCTGGCCGATCTGCCCGTCGAAGGCGGCCACCGAGGCGGTGTTGATGATCACCCCTCGCTCGCCATCCTCCGGCTCGTTCCCGACCATGGCCGACGCGGCGAGGCGAAGCAGATTGAATGTCCCAAAGAGATTGACCGAGATGACCTTCTGGAAGGCTCCCAGATCGTGCGGCGTGCCGTCTCTGCCGATCGTTCGCTTGGCGATGCCGATGCCCGCGCAGTTGATCGAAGCTCGAAGCGTCCCGATGGAAGTGGCTCGAGCGACCGCAGCCTGAACGTCTTCGGCATTGCTGACGTCAGCTCGGACGAAGGTGGCCACACCCCCCAACTCGGCGGCGAGCGCCTGCCCGCGGTCCTCGTTGAGGTCGACGATGACCACCTGGGCCTCCTGACTCACGAGCTGGCGCACCGTCGCCTCACCCAAGCCAGAAGCTCCACCCGTCACCAGCGCTACTGAACCCGCTATCTTCATCGTGACCTCCGGCCGCAGATGCTTGGTCTAAGGGGGCCCCCCGTCAAGCAACTAGCGTGCAGGGCCCCCTGCAGCTAAAACCGGGCGCGTCCACGCTGGGCAAGGGGACCAGTGCTCTTCAACAGTCTCGACTACATCCTGTTCCTGGGCATCGCCGTCGCAGGATTCTGGCTGTTGGCACGCCATGCCCAGCTGCGGATCATCTTCGTGTTCGTGGCGTCGTGCCTGTTCTACATGGCGTGGCACCCGGCCTACATCGTCCTCATCCTAGGGTCGACCGTCCTCGACTACGCAGTCGGACTTCGAATCCACGCCACGAACGACGCAAAAGCGCGTAAACGCTGGCTGGTCGTCAGCCTCGTCGCGAACCTGGGGCTGCTCGGTCTGTTCAAGTACTTCAACTTCGCCTCGCAAGCGACCGCCGACGTCCTTGGGCTCTTCTTCGGCATCGAGATCCCGAACCCGCCCTTCCTCGACGTGCTCCTGCCGGTCGGCATCTCCTTCTATACCTTCCAGACCCTCAGTTACACCATCGACATCTACCGTCGAAAGCTGGAGCCGACCCGCAATTTTTTCCAGTTCGCATTCTTCGTCACGTACTTCCCGCAGTTGGTCGCCGGCCCCATCGTCCGCGCGTCTCAACTGCTTCCGCAGCTCCAGCGCAAGATCACCCTTCGCGACGAGCAAGTCACCCAGGGCCTGTTCCTGATCGCAACCGGCATGGTGAAGAAGGTCGTCATCGCCGACTACCTTTCGGTCAACCTGGTCGACCGCGTATTCGATCAGCCGGAGCTCTACAGCGCAGCCGAAGTCGTGATCGCCCTCTACGGCTTCACGATGCAGATCTACTGCGACTTCTCCGGCTACACCGACGTCGCACGCGGCTCGGCAAAACTGATGGGGCTCGAGCTGCCAGAAAACTTCGACCGGCCGTATCAGTCCGCGAGCCCCGCCGAGTTCTGGCGACGCTGGCATATCACCTTGTCCACTTGGCTGCGCGACTACCTGTACTTCCCGCTGGGGGGGTCCCGCGTCGGCCCCTTGCGCGCCTATTGGAACCTCTGGCTCACGATGTTTCTCATCGGGATCTGGCACGGCGCGTCGTGGACGTTCGTCGTGTACGCGGTCCTCCAATCGATGGCGATGGTGATCCATCGCTTTTTCTACCGGCGCTCCGGCCGCACCGGGGATACCGTCGACAGCTGGCAACTACACGCGTTCAAGGTGTTCTGGGCTCTGCAGTTCGTCGTGTTCTCGCGAATCCTGTTCCGCGCGACGAGCCTTCAGAACGCGGCTGACATCACGACGAGGCTCGGCTCCGGCACCTTCTCCGTCGCTCAGGTTTCGCTGGGCGTGTGGGCGATGCTTCTGCTGACCTTCGCCGCCCACTACACACCGAGGCGCTGGTTCGGGTCGATCGAGCTCGGGTTCAAGTCGATGCCGGCGCCCGCGCAAGGCGTCACTCTCGCAGCGCTCGGTTTCATCTTGAGCGTCGTCGCGACAAGCGAAGTCGTTCCCTACATCTACTTCCAATTCTGATGTTCAAACGAATCCACAGCCAGCTCACGCCTCTACAGCACTTGATCACGGTGACCGTGTTCATGTTCGCCGCGTGCGCGCTGACGTACGTGATCCCGCCGATGGAACGGCTGCAACCATGGATTCCGGGTGAGGAAGGCTTCCCCATCGTGCGGCTCTTCAATCGATGGGGGGCGATTCCTGCGTTCGCCGGCCACGGGGGCTCCTATCGCACGTCGACCGACACGGAGGCCGGGGCCGAGCGCCTTGCGGAGGCCGTGGGCGAGACCGTGGCGGCAAACCTTGGCGCGAGATCAGTGGTGGCACCGCCAGTCGAGTCCGATGATGCTCCGAAGGTCGCCCCGGCGGAGTACGCAGGCATTACGGTCTACATCGAGGACCCTACGGGACGCGGGATGCGCGCGTTCTATGAGTCGCTCGAGAGGACCGCGCGGGCTGAGAAAGGCGCAATCACGCGCATCGGGCACTACGGGGACTCGAGCATCGCTACCGATCTCATCACGTCGACCGTGCGACAGAACCTTCAGGCGCGCTTCGGGGACGCTGGCCACGGCTTCGTTCTCGCCGCCAAAGGCTACATCCCCTACAAACACCGAGGCGTCCGGCAATCATCCAACCCCGAAAGCTGGGAAGTTCGCGAGGTGGTGCGCCGCCAGGACCGCAATGGGCGGTACGGCTACGGGGGCGTGCAATCGAGGGCGCGCCGAGGCTCTTGGGCGAGAGTCGGCACCGCGAAACGGGGCGACGTCGGCAGGAATGCGTCCCGATTCGACATCTACTACGAGACGCAACCGCGAGGCGGAAAGTTCTCCGTGCGGCTCGATCGAGGCGAACGGCAGATCGTATCGACCAAGGCAGACACGTTGGGCGACGGTGTCTATTCGATCGAAGCGCCCGACGGACCTCACGTGATCGAGTTTCGTTACGCAAGAGGCGGTCCGGTCAATTTCTACGGAGTCGTCGTCGAGCGCGAAGGCCCGGGCGTGGTCTACGACTCGCTCGGCCTGCTCGGCGCGCGCGCGAACCGCCTGCTCAACTACGACAAATCGCACATCAAGGCTCAACTGCAACGGCGGGGCGTCAACCTCCTCGTCCTCGGATTCGGCGGCAACGAAGCGAGCGACAACCGAACGGAGCAAGAGTTCTACGAAGACTATCTGCGAGTTCTGAGTCGCATGCGCCAAGGGCGCGAGGATCTGAGCTGCCTCGTGTTCGCACCGCTCGATCAAGCACGCCGGCATCGCGGACGCATCCGCACACTGCCCACGATCCCGCGCATCGTGACCGCCCAGCGGCGCGCTGCTTTTGACTCCGGCTGCGCGTTCTACGACACCTGGCAGGCGATGGGTGGCGAAGATGCCATGCGGCGCTGGTACAAGGCGCGGCCCCGACTCGCGATGGGCGACTTCCGGCATGCCACGCCGGCAGGCTACGAGATCATCGGCAACATGTTTTACAAAGCCATCCTGGCGGGCTTCGCAGGCTACCTTGCTGACGATGCTTCCGCAGCGCCCGCGTCATCGACCTCCACCGAAGCGGACGCTAGCTCAGGATCACCCGACGCTGGCATCCCTTCGAGCAACGCCGACAGCAAGACTTCGCCCAATCGTCGATAACCGACGCGGGTGTAGTGGATGTGGTCTTGCGATGCGTACGCGGGATCACTGGCGGCCCATTGCAGCATCGAGAGAGCGCCGCCTTGGAACGCCACCAAATCGAAGAACCCGCAACCGTGCTCGAGCGCAACCCGGTGCTGCACTTCGATCAAGCGCGCGGTTCGGGCCCGATCTTCGAACACGCGCTCTTCGACTTGCATCGGCCGATCCGACGGGCCGATCAGTAGA
The DNA here is from genome assembly GCA_965369435.1 of uncultured bacterium. Classification (GTDB taxonomy): domain Bacteria; phylum Myxococcota_A; class Polyangia; order Polyangiales; family Houyiibacteriaceae; genus SG8-38. The sequence goes on along the minus strand of CBDURI010000088.1, from coordinate 4,021 downwards.
CACGAGGCTTCGGGCACCGTGTCGCGCAGGCGCTCGACGACGGCGCGAAGATCGCGCTCGTAGTCTTCGATGGGTGATTCGTCGCCACTCTCATTGGTCCCATAGGCCAGGACGACCAGGTCGGGATTCCGCCGGCGAAGGTGCTCGCGGTACACCTCGTCGTCCCACAGAAGTTGGTACCGGACACGTGATCCGTTGATGCCGAGCGTATCGACGACGACGCCTGGCTGGTCGCGTTCGACCGCGAGGCCAAACACCCACACCGGCCGTTTGCTCAACGTGCGGATCTCGAAGCGGTGTGGGGCGTCCGGTAGACGAAAGGTGGCGTAGCCGGTCGAGATCTTGGAGGCGCGCGTGGAAATTCGGCGTGCCTTCCGGCCGTCGATCAACACGTCCATGTCACCGCCGCGCGGGTGCTTGAGATAGTACAGCTCGAAGAAGCCCGCGGTTCGGCCGTAGTCGCCTTCCTGCGCGGTGTATACCGCGCCAAAGGACCCTGGCCGCTTGCTCATCATCGCGATACCCGCGAGACCGACGCGCTCCACCTCGGAGTCGCCAACGCGAATGCGCTGCGTTTCCCATCGCTTGCCGTCGCTCTCGATGTTGATGTCGCGGTGCCGATACGTGCGCCAGGGATGCACCGGCACGAGAAAGCCGTGACCGGCGTCGCCGAAGCGCGCCTGGAGCTCGCGGCGAATGTAGCCGGTGAAGATGTCGCCCGCGACGTGGGACGCTCCATAGAAAGCCAACCGGGCCTGTCCTTCGCCCGCTCCGGCACGCGCCAAGGCTCGATGCAGCACCGCCATCGACTTGCCATCCCGGTCTTCGATCGCGATGTCGAGCCCGAGCACGTCGTTGGGCGGCGGCCGCAGAAGCTTGGGCCCCATGCGCTGCCTAGAACGGACTGCTGCCAGCACCCCGCTTTCATCGATCGCGGCGGGAGTCGTGGGAGACGAGTCGGCGGAGCTCGTAGATGCGCCGTAGCCAAGCGTCCAAAGGCTCGCCACCGCTACCCCGACCAGCACGATCGCCAACGGCGAGCCCCATAGTTTCCCCAGCCGCACGCCCCCACAATGGCGATCCGGCCCGATCGAGTCAAATTGACGTGAAACCTCGACAAGAGTCGTCCATGATGCGCAGCATGAAATCGCGCGAGCTGCTCCTGACCACTCCTCTGTTCCGGGTCGCGCGCTTGAGATTCGACGGCCCGGACGGCGCAGAGATCGTCCGCGACGTGATCGAGCACCCGGGCGCAGCGGTGATCTTGCCATTGCTGGACGACGGCCGGGTGGTCCTGATTCGCAACGTGCGCCGGACGGTGGGCAAGGTCTTGTGGGAGCTTCCCGCCGGAACACTCGAAGACGGTGAAGCCCCGGAGGTATGCGCGGCGCGAGAAGTCGAGGAAGAAACCGGCTATCGTGCGGGATCGATCGTGCCCCTCACCGAGTTCTTCGCTTCTCCGGGCATCCTCAACGAGCGAATGTACGGCTATCTGGCCACCGACCTCGAGCAAACTTCGCAGGCACTCGACCACGACGAAGAGATCGAAGTCTTCCCGATTCCGCAATGGCAGGTCCGAGACATGATGAAGGACGGACACATCGAGGACGCCAAGACGATCACGCTGTTGCTGTACTGGATGCACCTCTACACGCCGTAAAAGCTTCGCCCGAGCACCGACGTTGATGGAACTGCTGACCCGCATTCAAGACAACTGGATCGTCCTTCTGATCCCGCTGATCAGCGCGCTGGTCGGCTGGTTCACGAACGTCGTCGCCATCAAGATGATGTTCCATCCAGTCGAGTTCATCGGCATCCCGCCGTATCTCGGCTGGCAAGGGGTAATCCCCGCCAACGCGCTGCGTCTCGCCAAGGTCTCGAACGCCCTGATTACTGGGAAGCTCCTGTCCCTGCGGCAGCTCTTCGATCAAACCTTCAGCGCCGACTCGTTTGCCGGGAAGCTCGGTGCCGTCATCGACGATGTAACCGAACAAGTCATCGACGAGGTCGCCAATAAGCACGCCAAGGCGATGTGGGACAACGCGGGCGAGTTCATGCAGAACAAAGTCCGCGAACATGTCCGGACCGAAGTCATCGAGGTCTCGCGCGCAATCGCGATGGACATGGCCGACGACATCGACAGCATCATGGACATCGAGCAAACGGTTCTCGAGGCGATGGAGCGCCACAAAGCGCTCATGGGTGAGATGTTCTACGAAGTCGGCCGCCAGGAGTTCAAGTTCATCGAGCGATCAGGCCTCTACTTCGGCTTTGTGCTTGGCGTGTTCCAGATGTTCATCTGGGTTCTCTACCCCGCGCCTTGGATCCTTCCCGGGGCCGGGTTCTTGGTCGGATATCTGACGAACTGGATCGCACTCAAGCTGGTGTTCTTCCCGCGCGAGCCGCTGAAGATCGGGCCCATGACGGTGCAAGGCCTGTTTCACAAACGTCAGAACGAGGTGGCCGAAGCGTTCGGCAGGACGGTCGCAACGCGCGTACTCAACGCCGATAACATCGTAGCCACAGTCATGGATGGCGACGGGGCCGCGCGGATGAACGAGATCGTCGAGCATCGCATCAGCGCCCTGATTACGAAGTATGAGGCTCATCCGATGGCCAAGCTGATCGTACCAGAGGAGAAGCGCGCCGCCCTGCGGGCCGAGCTGCTCGAGCGAATCCAAACCGAATGGCCGAAGCCTGGCGGCTTCTTTCACACGTTCGCGGGTGAGTCGGTGGACCTTCAAGGAGAGCTCGAACGGCGGATGAAGGCGCTCGACCGCGAAACTTACGAGGGGGTCTTGAGGCCCGCGTTCCAACAGGACGAGTGGAAGCTCATCGCCGCGGGGGCCGTCCTGGGCGCCGCCGCCGGCGTGCTGCAGCTCGTCTACATCTTTGGCGACGCGATGGAGCGCCTGAGCAGGTAGGAGGCCCGCTGCTGGCCGATCGGCCCCTCAACAGCTAAACACTGAGTTGTGGAGCAAACCGCAACGCTGCTTGTCTGCTGCCCCGATCGCAAGGGCCTCGTCGCTGCGCTCGCGCAACTGCTCTACGGGCACGGCGCCAACATACTCGACGCCGACCAGCATACCGACCCGGTTGCTGGGCAGTTTTTTCAACGAATCAAGTTCGACCTCTCCGAGTTGCACACGGACCGGACGAGCCTCGAGACGGCGATCTCTGAGGTTGCCGCTCGCTTCTCGATGAGTTGGCGCATGGCGGACGGGCTCCATCGCCCGAAGACCGCAATCTTCGTTTCGAAGTACGACCATTGCTTGTACGATTTGCTTCTTCGACAACGCGCCGGTGAGCTTTCTACCGACATCTCGATGATCATCAGCAACCACCCGGACCTCCAGCCGGTCGCAGATCAGTTCGGGGTCCCGTTCCATCACTTGCCGATCACCAAAGAGAAAAAGCGCGCCCAAGAGGACGACGCCCTCGAGCTATTGAGAGCGGCGAATGTCGACGTGGTCGTGCTCGCCCGATACATGCAGATCCTATCCGGCGAGTTCCTGAAGAGCTTCGAGGGCCAGGTCATCAACATCCATCATTCGTTCTTGCCAGCATTCATGGGGAGCAAGCCCTATCACCGGGCGTTCGAAAGAGGCGTCAAGCTCATCGGCGCCACCGCTCACTATGCGACGGCCGACCTCGATGAGGGGCCGATCATCGAGCAAGACGTCGTGCGCTGCTCACACCGTGACTCGGTGCAAGACCTCGTGCGCAAAGGGCGAGACCTCGAAAAGCTCGTGTTGGCTCGCGCCGTGCGCTGGCACCTTGACGATCGAATCCTCGTCTACGACAACAAGACTGTCGTCTTCACCTAGGGAGTCCGCATGTCCAACCGAGTCCAGCTCACCATCGACAACGCCGTCGCGACGGTTCGCATGTCGCGCCCCGAAAAACGCAACGCGCTCGACGCAGACATGTTCGATGGCCTCATCGACACGGGCGATCGGATCATCGCAGACAACAGCATCCGAGCGGTCGTGCTGCACGGCGAAGGGAAGGCCTTCTGCGC
>CBDURI010000087.1:0-9584 GCA_965369435.1 uncultured bacterium | reverse complement strand
GGCTGCTCGGGCGTCGCGCACCAGCCGTTCGAGCATGGCGACCGAAACGCGGGAGCCGAAGAAGAGCGTTGCGGTGTCCTCGATCTGATGTGCCTCGTCGAAGATCACCGCGTCATAGTCCGGTAGTACCGAAGCGAAGCCGGTATCTCGAAGCGCGAGGTCGGCGAAGAACAAGTGGTGATTGACCACCACGAGCTGAGCGCCCTCGGCGCGCCGGCGTACGCGTGTCGCGAAGCACTCGTCGTAGTATCCACAACGGGCGCCGATTCGAGTGTCCGAACCACTCACCACGCGTGACCAAATCGGGTCTTCTTCGGCGATCGAGGCCAGGGTCGCGCGGTCTCCGGAATCAGTCGTCTCGACCCAGCTTCGAAGCGTGGGCAACGAGCGCGCGAAACGCGGTTGGGTGGCGTCCGCACTGGTCGAGAGCTCGTCGAATCGGCGACGACAGAGGTAGTTGCCGAGACCCTTCACGCAGACCGCGTCGATCTCGATGCCGAGGTGACGCTTGAGGGCCGGCAGGTCTTTCTCCATGATCTGGTCCTGCAGTGCGCGAGTGCCGGTCGACACCAGGACCCGTCGCCCGCTCAGCGCCGCGGGAATCAGATACGCCCAAGTCTTGCCAGTGCCGGTCCCAGCCTCGATCAGGAGAGTCCCGTCGTGCTCGAGCACGTCCTGCACGGCTCGGGCCATCCGAATCTGGCCGGGACGATGCTCGTAGCCCGAAACGCCCCGGGCCAGCGGTCCCGTAGGTCCAAGCAGGTGGCCCGCATCCATTGAGATGCCTTAGCACGAGGCACTGCCGCTGCCTCGGCGACGCGCTATGGTTCGCGCTGCACCGTGATCCCGATCCGCGACATCAACCATACGCGCCGCACGCCCATCGTCACGTGGATCCTCATCGGTGCCAACGTGCTCATTTTTCTCGGTAGCCTGGACCTCACCGATCCGGCAGCCGAAGCGATGATGATGCGCTTCGGGGTCATCCCGGAGGTGATCGTCCACGGACACTGGACCGTGCCTCGCGCCGACGGGGGTGCCGTCGGGAGCTGGGTCACACCGTTCACGAGCATGTTCCTTCACGGTGGGTGGCTGCACCTCGGAAGCAACATGCTCTTCCTCCACGTCTTCGGTGACAACGTCGAGGACGCGCTCGGCCGGTTCCGCTTTCTCTTGTTCTACGCGCTTTGCGGGGTGGGTGCGGTCATCGGGCAGGTCGCCGTGGACCCGAACAGCATGGTGCCGATGATCGGCGCGTCTGGCGCGATTTCGGGAGTTTTGGCAGGTTACCTGACTCTCTTCCCGCATGCCCGCGTCGTCACGGTCATCCCGATCTTCATCTTCCTTCACTTCATGGAAGTGCCGGCTTGGATCTTCATCGCGCTGTGGTTCGTGCTGCAGCTCGTGCTGGGCTACCTATCGCTCGGCGTCATCGCGGACGGTGGTGGCGGCGTCGCGTGGTTCGCGCACATCGGCGGTTTCTTGGGCGGCCTGGTGTTTGTGCGTGCCCTGTACCGGCGGCCTAAGGGGCGTCGGCAGCGGCTGTTTCGCTAGGCACAGAAGGTTGTGCAGGGGCGTCGGCAGCGGCGTTTGGCGCTTCGGCAGGCTCGGGGGGAGGCGTAGCCTCGGCTTTCACCTCGCTCGGCGGGGGCTCGGTGACAGGCTCAGACTTCGCGTCGGTCGAAGGCGGCGCGGCCTCGGCGGCTGCGTCCTTTTGAAGCGTCACGTTGATGGTGGCGGCCATCCGGCGCGTCTCTTCGATGAAGTCGGCGCGGCTCACGGATTGGCTCGCCGTCTTGTAACCGTCCTTGGAGACGACGATCGTGCGGGACGCTGGCATCGACTTGAACCGAAGCGAACCCGGCGTGTTGGTTTCGCCGCCACCCACCGCGCTGGCCCTCGCACCCGCTGGGCTGGTGACGACCTCGACGACGTAGGGCAGTGGCGCGAGCCAGAGACTGACCGTCCCTTGCTCAGCCCCGACCGTGATTTGATGCCTTCGGGCCAGGTAACCACGGGCCTTCGAGAACAATGAAACCTTGGTGCCGACCTCGTATTCGAGCTCGAGCGGCGTACGGCCCACGCCCTTTCCGTTCACACTCACGAAGGCGCCGGAGGGACGCGACACGACCTGGAACTTCACTACCCCGGGCTCGGGCACAGCTGCGGACGTCGCCGCGGCTTCGACCGCGGGTTCGCCTACCGCTTCGGTGGACTCGGCCCCATCGGCAGCAACCGCTTCGTCGGCGGGTGGGACCTCTGCGTTGGCTCCTTCTGGCACGGGCGCCCGGGCGACGACGGGTTCGACGTCGCGGGGAGCCTTTGCGGCGGGCTCAGCCGGGCCACCGAGATAGGGTGCAGCCAGCTTCATCAAGTCGTCCGTGTATCCGAGCTGCCAAGCTGCACCGGCGCCGGCCACGATCAACAGCAGCAACGCCACCAGGAACAGCCACGGGCTGAGACTCCTCTTCGCGGGCGTCGGACGCGTGGTCCAAGCCGGCGTGGTCGCCTGCGAGACCTGGAATGCCTCGGCAGGAATACCTGGCGCTTCGGCGACGACCGCTGCAGGCGGCGGGACCGTCAGCACAGCCGGATCGAGCAAGCTAGCATCGATGAACTCGCCTGGCGCAGGACCGAAGGACTCGCCAACACCCGGACCGAACAGGTCGGGAATGGCGTTGGCCAACGGGGACTGCGGGGCGGAGGCTGCAGGCACCACAGGCGTGAGCCGCTGCTCGGCCACGAAGGGCGCAGCCGCTTCCTTGGCGATCACCGTGGCATCGGCGTCCGCAGGGTAGTCGGACTCGCGGAGCTCATGCACCTTTGTGGTCTCGTCCTCGAGAAAATCATCCTCGGGATCAAGCTCTCCCATCGACGGCGCCGCGGCGCTACTGAGCCGACTATTCGTACTGAGCCCCGAACCGCCAAAGGCGGACATCGCGCCGCGACGGGCACGCTCTGCGCCGGCGACAGCTTCACGTTGCACCGCCTCACCGGCGCCGCCTTCTTCAAGGGCGGTAGCCAAGAACTCGCTAACGTGACGGACCTTGGTCCGATCGGCTTCGCCGAGATCGCCGGGGTCGGAGGCCAGCTCCCGGACACGCCGGACACCCTCTTTGCCTTGCTCGAAGACCCCCGGATGACCGCGGTCCTCGGCGATGCGTTGGACGATCGAGCGAGACTCCGGGTCCATCTTGATGAACTTGATACCCATGCCGGATGGGTTCTCCGGGTCGGTCTCGGCTCCCTCTCGCCGCCAGACCACGCGCCCCACCCCATGGAGCAACGTCGACTGATCTTGAAGGATGAACTCGAACTTCAGAAGCGTACCGACGGCCAATGGCTTCTTGGCCTTGATGAATACACCCCCCCGCGAGATATCGTTGCTGTAGCGTTCGATGAAGTCCTCGAGCGTGGCGCTCTTGTAGCGGATCTTCAGCGAAAGCAGCGTGCGCTTGTCTTTGCGTGCGTCTGCCATGTTCTTTTGTCCGAAACCCCCAACACCAGACTAGCCATCGATTCGTGAACCAACAAACGTTTCGCCAAGAAAAAGGACGTTACGCGGTGGCCACGACCATCGAAAGACGCGCACGAATTTCGCGCCGGTCGCCCCAGGTAGTCCGCAATCGCACATTGGCATCAAGGGGCAACCCGGTGTTTACACCGTGTAATTCAAGGGACCACTGCGTTTTCGAACAGTGGCTAATCGTTGCTCGATGGACAGTGAAGCCGGCGCGAAAGGTATCTCGCAGTGCGATCGCGAAGTGTTCGGGCTCGGGCTCGATGGTGGCGTGGCGCGTGGACCAAGGGCGTCCTCGGGCGGCCGTGTGTTCCACACAAAGCGCGCACGCCTCGGCGAGTGAGTCGGCTTGCACATCGACTTCGAGGCCTGCCGGTGACTGCGTCACCCGGACCGTGGCTGCCCGCGCCCACACCGGCGGACGGCCACCGTGTTGCAGAAGCGCCGACCGAAAAACGTCACCCAGCTCGGGCGCCACATCGAGGAGCGGCGCCAACGCGAAGTCGCGGTTTTGGAGCTCGGGATGTGGCACGCGGAGATCTGCCGATTCGTAGGCCCCGCGTTCGTCCCAAAGCAGATCGAGATCGATGCTGCGCGGACCCCAGCGTTCCTCGGACACGCGGTGGCGGGCGAGACGACGTTCCGTTCGCAACAACACACGCAACAGCTCGGGCGGCGACAACGTGGTCCGCAACCGGAACGCCGCATTCAGGTACCGCGGCTGCGGTGGCCCGAGTGGCTCGGTCTCGTAGATCGCGGACACCTCGTCCACCTCGATCCCGTCCCGCGCATCCAAAAGCACTCGCGCACAACGAATCGACGCCTCTCTGGCGCCAAGATTGGACCCTACCCCAACCACGACCACACTCACCGAACACACTCCGATAAAAAGGGGACAGTCCCCTTTTTCAAAGGGTTGATTGCGGCTACGGTCCGCGCATGTCGGAGATGCCGCTCTTCGAGCGTCTTCAGGGTCAGCGCCATGACGGCGAGGAACGTGTATTCCGCGTGGCGGAAGTCAACCGCGCGGTCCGGCTCACGCTCGAAGACAACTGGGCGAACGTGCTCATCGAAGGCGAGCTGTCGGACGTCCGCCGCGCGAAGGGGCACGTCTACTTCTCCTTGAACGACGAGGAAGATCCGGCGCAGCTGCGCGGGGTCATGTTTGCGTCCGACGTCCGGCGCACCAAGGCGCCGTTGGAGAACGGGGCGCGCGTTCGGTTTCGCGGCAAGTTGTCGTTGTACACAGCGCGCGGTCAGTTCCAGCTCATCGCTCGATCGGCCAAGCTCGCTGGAGAAGGGGACCTGGCAGCGCAGTTCCGGAAGCTTCGCACGAAGCTCGAAGGGGAGGGCTTGCTCGACCCGGAGAGACGACGTCCGCTGCCCCGGCTGCCACGCGTCGTGGGCGTCGTGACCAGCCGAACAGGCGCGGCGCTGCACGACATCATTCGCGTGGCTTCGCAGAGGTGCCCCGTCCACATCCTCGTGGCCGACTGCCGGGTGCAGGGCGACGAAGCGCCACGAAGCATCGTATCTGCCCTCGAGCTCATTCAGCGAGTCGACGACCTCGATGTCGTGATCGTGTCGCGGGGCGGCGGGTCTGCCGAGGATCTTTGGGCCTTCAACGACGAGGCTGTGGCGCGCGCCATCGCAGCGTGTCGAGTCCCGATCGTCAGCGGCGTCGGGCACGAGGTAGACGTGACGATCGGAGATTTGGTCGCCGACGTGCGGGCCGCGACACCGTCGAACGCTGCCGAGATCGTCGTTCCAGAGCGCGATACCCTGCTCCGAGACGTGCAGTCTTTGGAGCGGCGGCTCAGCCAAGCGTTGGACAACCGGATTGGGGGCCTTCGGCTTCAGCTCGAGCGCCAGCTGCGTCCACTCTACGGGGCACGACGTGTCCTGATCCCGATTCAAGAACGACTGGCCGACCTGCATCAGCGCCTCATGCGGCTCGACCCACGGTCGGTGCTGCGCCGTGACCAACGCGAGCTAACGGCCTTGGCGGCAAGGCTGAGGGACGCAGGCCGCATGCCCGTTCGCCAGCGACGCGAACGTCTGGTTGCGCTCCGGTTCACCTTGCAGGGTAGGGGGCGGCCCATCGTGCGCGAAGCGCGCGCCTCGTACGCAGAGCTCTGCGCACAGTTGGATGCACTTTCCCCGTTGCGAGTGCTGGAGCGCGGCTACGCCATCGCCCTGCACGCGTCGACCGGCCGTGCCGTACGGAGCGAGTCCGAGGTGAAGCAGGGCGACCGACTGCGCGTACGGGTATTCGACGGCGAGTTCGGCGCCGAGGTCGAAGGCCATGACTGACCCCATTCGCCTCGGGATCTTCGGCTGGCCGGTCGCACACTCGAGGTCGCCACAGATGCACGAAGCGGCTGCACGCGCCCTCGGGCTCGAGCTTCGCTACGAACGCTTCGGGGTCGCGCCGCCTGGCCTCCAAGAGTCGGTTCGGCAACAACACGAGGCGGCGATCGACGGCTACAACCTCACCGTGCCCCACAAAGAAGCCATCATGACGCTGGTCGACGAAGTGGCTCCCGCGGCGCAAGCGATCGGCGCCGTCAACACGGTGGTACGCACTGACGGGCGGTACGTTGGGCACAACACCGACGCCCCGGGGTTGGTCCGCTCGCTCGAGGAAGCGGGCGTCCGGTTGGCTGAGGCGCGCGTCGTCGTGCTCGGTGCGGGGGGCGCCGCGCGCGCAGCAGTGGTGGGGCTTTCTCGGGCAGGGGCGGAAGACGTCACGGTGCTGTCCCGAAGGCCTGAACAAAGCGAGGCGCTGTGTAACTCGCTGGCGAAGCAAGTCGATTGCAACCTCGAGGCGGCCCCCCTCAGCGAGGCGAGCTGGTATTTCGAAACTGCGACATTGCTGGTCCAGGCCACCAGCGCGACGCTCGAATCGAACGCTGGTGCTGCCGATTTCGCGGCAGCGCTGCCGATCGATGCCCTCCCTGCGGAGGCCGCTGTTCTCGACATGGTGTACAAGCCGCTCAAGACACCGGTCCTGGCCCGGGCCGAACAACGCGGCCTGGCCATCGTGGACGGCCTCGGGATGCTGTTGCACCAGGGCGCGATCGCCTTCGAGATGTGGACGGGCCTCGAGCCACCACTCGACGTCATGCGGTCGGCGCTGAAGGGCTGACGGCGGTTACATCAAGACACCGCCGACCGGTTCGATGGGCGGCGGGATGTCCGTTTCGCCGAGCTGCTGGCGCAGGTCGATCTCGATGGTGCGGCAAAGGGCCGTCATGGGCGTGTCGTTGTCCTCGTTCTCGAATGGGTTCTTGAGCGACGCACCGAGCTGCTCGACCACCATGAAGCTGAGGCTGATCACGACGACGGCAAGAACCTCGATGGCCCGGATGTGCCGGTCGGCGCTGAGAAACGCGATCGGGACCGCGATGGCGCTGAGCCACACGAGGCCCCGCGAAATGAAACGAACCTCGTCCGGGAACGCGGTCTTCTTGATGCGCTCGCAGCCGCCCTGGGTGTCGTAGAGACGATTGAGTGTCGAGTCGAACTGCATCAGCAGCACCTGTTGGGCAGTGTCGGTGCCGATCACCTCGGCAAGTCGCTCCGCTTGAGAGTAATCGAGGCGCGTCGGCTTGTTCACGTAGCCCTCGAGCTCGCTCAGCTCGTCGGCGCTCAGGAATGGCGCGAGCTCCTCCCATGTGTCCTGCTCTCGCAGCGAGAGGCGTAGCGCGTTGCAATACGCCAGATGGCGATAGACGAGCTCGGTGTGGAGCTTTGCAGCGTCTCGCTTGGTCGCGATGCTGGGCACCCGTTCGGGCGTGAGAAGCGTGATGACTTCGCGAGCGAAGCCTCGGCTCTCGTTGACCAGAGCGCCCCACAGAGTTCGCGCTTCCCACCAACGTTGGTAGGCCTCGTTGAAGCGGAACACGATGAAGATACCAACCACTGTCGCAATCAAACCGATCGCGGTCACGGAAAACACGTCGGTTTCGAGCACCCGCGAGTACCGCGAGACGACGACGATCACTTGCTCGGTGAGGACCACCGTGAGGATCAGCCCCCAGTTTCGCACGACGAAGACCCTGACAGCCCTCCCGAGGCCAGTTCCGTTGCGAACGATCATTCGGGTTCGAGCTCAGCGACGCCAAACATCTCCGCGGCATGCACGAACACCAACTCTTCAGCTTCCATGGTGGGTTCTGGTGACGCATCGATGCCGAGAGTGCAATCCTCGATCGCAAAAAATTCCTTTGATTGCATCAGCTCGTCGGAAACGCGCATTCCTTTGGGCAGGGGCAAGGTCCCCATGACCAGACCGCCCGCAAAGAGGCAGGTCACCTCGTGCCGAGTGCGCCCGTCATCCTCGTGGAGCCCGAGCAATGCATCCTCCCCGGGGACGACAATGAGCACAGCCTTACGCTGCAGCGCGAGGAACGGAATCGTCTGAGGCTGTTCCGGCAAGCTGACATTCGTCATTCGAAAGAACGCCGCATCCCCATTGAGGAACGGCAGCAGCCCCGTCCCATGCGGCACATGCAACGTTCCAATCACCCAACCCGTAGGTGTAAACAGCCGCACCGTTGTCGCAGAAGGGGACACTCTCCGCGTTCCTAAATACTCGATATCGGACTACGTGTCCCCTATGTGTTTGGCGACCGTGCGGCGATCGATTCCAAGGGTGGCGGCGGCGCGCGCATAGGAGCCTTGCTGCGTGTAAACCCAGGTGGTGTAGGCGGAGACTACTTGGTCGAGGGTGGCCTCGACGTTGCGCATTTCGTGGAAGAGAGGGTCGAGGACACCCGTTTGCGTGGGCGCAGCGGGAGGAAGGTAGCGGCCGTGAATCAACAGGTTACGGACGCATTGCTCGAGCTCTCGAATGTTACCGGGCCAAGAGTAGTCACAGCCGACGCCCTGCTCGATGCCGCGCATGACCTCTTCGAAATGCGCGGGGTCCGACGACCCAAGGTTGCGTTGCACCAGCACGCGCACGAGGTGGGCTAGCTCATCCACATCGCCGGCGACTTGTGCCTGCAGCGACGGGGTGTGGATGACGTCAGAGCAAAGGCGGTAGTAGAGGTCTTCTCGGAATCGCCCGGTGGCCATCTCGCGCGGCAGGTCCCGATTCGTCGCGGCCACGACCTTGCCGCCAAAGCTCCTCGGTTCGTTGTCTCCCAGCCGATGAAACTCCCGCGACTGAAGCACCCTGAGAAGCTTCACCTGAACCTCTGGGTCGAGCTCGCCAATCTCGTCGAGGAAGATCGTCTCGCTCGGGGACCTGCCTTCGAGGTGGCCCATTCGGTCCGCGGTGGCCCCGGTAAATGCTCCTTTTTTGTGCCCGAAAAGGTCGGACTCGATCAGCGTCTTGGACATGGCGGCGAGATGGATCGGGTGGAACGCGGTTCGAAAGTTTCTAGCGAACCGCCGGCGTTCCTCGTCGAACGGGATGAAGGACGACAAACCGATCGCGCGAGCAACGAGCTCCTTCCCGGTCCCCGAAGGCCCCAAGATCAACGTGCTGGCTTCGTGCATACGGCCCTGGAGGTGAGCGAGGTAGCGCCACGGGTCGTGCGTGAACAACGACTCCCAGACGCTGGCGCGCAGTTTCGCGGCGGCGAGCGAGGTCCCGAGGATTTGATGGAACACGAAGTGGAAGGCGCGACGCGTTTGAAAGAACAGCGCGAACAGGTCGGCGGGAACCGCTGCCCAGACGGGCGGCTCGACGAATCGGAACAACTCGCAGAAGTCGCTCTGGAATGCGTCGTAGAACGCGACCGTCTCTCCGGGTGAGTCCGATGTGATCCACTCGTACAGCTCGGCGTCGTAGCGGTAGTAGAGTACGTAGAGAGCCACCCCACGAATGAGATCGCGCTCCGCATCGGTGTACGCGTCGCCTCGAGCGAGGCCCGCTTGGGCCGCTGCCATTTGCCGTTCGGCTTCCTCATGGATCGCAGGGAGAGGACGGCTCCACAGCGAGGAGCGTGCGACCTCCTCACCCACGATGATCGCCTCGAGCTTGGGCCGCTCGGGGCCGAACGGGTTGGTGAAGCCGAGCTTCCCGATGGCGTCGAGACGAGCGGCGGTATCG
>CBDURI010000086.1:0-9586 GCA_965369435.1 uncultured bacterium | reverse complement strand
AGCGAAGCAAAGGGCGCGGCAGGGAGGACTACGGGCGGGGGTGGGCGGGTCGGATATAACAAAATCAACCCACGCCCCCAACCCATCAGCCGCCCCCCAAGCCACCCGCGGCAGCGCAAGCCCTTTAAACAGAAGAGCCGAAGCACTACGTGCTCCGGCTCTTCCTGTGTTGTGGGTTAGCTTGGCTTAGAAGCCCATGCCGCCCATGCCGCCGCCGTGGTCGTGACCACCGCCGCCCATGGGGGGCTCGTCCTTCGGCACCTCAGCGACGAGAGCCTCGGTGGTGAGCATCAAGCTCGCAACCGAACACGCGTTCTGAAGAGCGCTACGCACGACCTTGGTCGGGTCGATGACGCCAGCCTTGATCAGGTCGGTGTACTCTTCGGTCTGCGCGTCGAAGCCGAAGGCGCCCTTGCCGCCGCGAACCTCGTTCACGACGATCGAGCCTTCGACCCCCGCGTTTTCCGCGATCTGACGAAGTGGCTCTTCGATAGCGCGAGCGAGGATGCGGATGCCAATCTTCTGCTCGTCGTTCACGTCGAGCTTCTCGAGGGCCGCCTGCGCGCGAATCAGCGCGACGCCGCCACCAGGCACAATGCCTTCTTCGACGGCCGCGCGCGTGGCGTGGAGCGCATCTTCAACGCGCGCCTTCTTTTCCTTCATCTCGACCTCGGTGGCTGCGCCAACTTTGATCACCGCGACACCTCCAGCAAGCTTTGCGAGGCGCTCCTGCAGCTTCTCACGATCGTAATCGCTGCTGGTATCCTCGATCTGCCTACGGATGGTCTCGATGCGGCCCGAGATGTCCTTCTTCTTGCCACCACCGTCGACAATCGTGGTGGTCTCTTTGTCGATGGTCACTCGCTTCGCGCGGCCCAGGTCGTTGAGCGTCACGTTCTCGAGCTTGATGCCGAGATCCTCGCTCACGACGGTACCACCGGTGAGGATGGCGATGTCTTCGAGCATGGCCTTGCGGCGGTCGCCGAAGCCCGGTGCCTTGACCGCAGCGGTCTGCAGTGTGCCCCGAAGCTTGTTGACGACGAGCGTGGCAAGGGCCTCGCCCTCTACGTCCTCGGCGAGGATGATGAGCGGCTTCTGCTGACGGGCAATCGCCTCGAGAACCGGCAGCAGGTCCTTCATGTTCGAGATCTTCTTCTCGACGATGAGGATGTAGGGATCCTCGATCTCGGCGACCATGCGATCCGAATCGGTCACGAAGTAGGGCGACAGGTAACCGCGGTCGAACTGCATACCCTCGACGACTTCGAGCTCCGTCTCGAGACCCTTGGCCTCCTCGACGGTGATGACGCCTTCCTTGCCAACCTTCTCCATCGCGTCGGCGATGATCTCACCGATCGTGGGGTCGCCGTTGGCACTGATCGTGCCGATCTGTGCGATCTCCTTCGGATCCTTGGTGGCCTTCGAGAGCGACTTGAGCTGCTCGACGACGGTGCGCGACCCCACATCGATGCCTCGCTTGAGCTCCATCGGGTTGTGACCCGCGGCAACCATCTTGGTGCCTTCACGGATAATCGCCTGCGCAAGCACGGTGGCGGTCGTGGTGCCGTCGCCCGCGACGTCGGAGGTCTTCGAAGCGACCTCTCGCACCATCTGAGCGCCCATGTTCTCGAACCTGTCAGCAAGCTCGATTTCCTTGGCGACCGTGACTCCGTCTTTGGTGACAGTCGGTGCGCCGAAGCTCTTCTCGATCACGACGTTGCGGCCCTTGGGACCGAGCGTGACTTTCACCGCATTCGCCAGAGCGTTGACGCCCGCCAGAATGCGGTCGCGAGCAGCGGTATCGTAAATGATCTCTTTCGCAGCCATGTTTCTCAGTCTCCTATTCGATGATTCCGAGGATGTCGTCTTCGCGGAGGATCAGGTGGTCTTCACCGTCGATCTTGACCTCCGTGCCGCCGTACTTGCCGAAGAGGACGAGGTCGCCCTTCTTCACAGCAAGCTCCCGGATCTCTCCGCTATCGAGGATGCGCCCGGTTCCCACCGCGACCACCTTGGCCTCGATCGGCTTTTCCTTGGCGGTATCCGGAATGATGATCCCGCCTTTAGTTGTGTCTTCTTCCTTCACTCGCTTGACCAAAATGCGGTCATGCAATGGACGAATGGCCATTTATCCCTCCGTTTTCGGGTAGGTATGCTACCCGGCAGCTTGTTGGCACTCTATGAGTGAGAGTGCTGATCGGCGGCCAACCTAATCCTGAATTGAGGGGAGTCAAGCCTGGTGGCAGGGCTTTTTCAGACGGACGCGGCAGACAGATTTGCTGGCGTGGCGAACCCTGCTAGCCTCCGGCACCTATGGCACGAGTTACCGTCGAAGACTGCTTGCAACACGAGGAAAACCGCTTTGCGCTGGTCATCTTGGCCGCCCGGCGGACCCGCCAGCTCATCAAGGGCGCGCCGGCGCTGGTTTACAGCCGAAACCGCCCGATCGTGACCGCACTGCGCGAGATCGCCGACAAGAAGGTCTACTTCTCCCGCCCGGTCAGGGGCGCCGTCGAAGAGTTCATCGTCGAGACGAAAGCCAAAGACGCCTCCGCCTGAGGGGGTGCGCTGCACGCCATCTTTGCAGGCTGAGAAGGGCCCAGGTAGCCTGGTAGTGGGGTTATGGCTCGCATCAGTATCATGGGGCCAAGCGGGCGGCAGGAGCGTCAGCTCTTTCGCCACAATTCGCTTGGCCGGCATCCTCGGAACACGCATCAGGTCCTCGACCGGGTCGTGTCCAAAGAGCACTGCCACATCGAACTGATCGAGAACCGCTACGTCCTCAAAGACCTGGGCTCGCTCAATGGCACCTACGTCAACGGGGATAGGGTCAGCCAGGACCGCCCGCTCGAGCCCGGTGACGAAATCACCATCGGCTCGACGCGCATCGTGTTCGAGCCCGAGCAACGGCCGGGCAAGGTGTCTTTCGATGCCCTTCTGAGTGGCGAGTCTCGCGAGGCCACCAACCGATTCAAGATCGGAGACACCGACGCAGGCCCGTTGATTCGCGCCAAGGTTTCGGTCCTGGCGGACAAGACCTTCTTCGCCGAAGAGCTAGTGCAAGACGACGCGTCGCTTCGCCGCGACTATGAGAAGCTCCGCGCGAGCTACGAAGTCACTCAAGCCATCGAGCTTGGAACGAGCATCACCTCCCTGTGTAACAAGATCCTAGAGGTGGCGTTTCGACTCGTGCCCGCGGATCGGGGTGTTGTTCTCTTGCACAATGACCAGAACATTCTCGAGCCGGTATCGGTTCGTACGGGGGAGGGCGTCGACCCCGAACAAGAGGTCATCGTCTCGAAGACCGTGCTCGATACGGTGGTGCGTGAGAAGGAAGCCGTGCTGTCCCATGACGCCTCCGCAGACTCGCGCTTTCAAAGCGCCCACTCGGTGATCATGCAAGGCATCCGCTCGACGATGTGCGTTCCCTTGCTGCATAGCGACACGGTGTTGGGCGTGATGATTCTCGACTCGAGACTCGCCACGCACGCGTTCACCGAGAAGGACCTGGCCCTCTTCGAGACCGTCGCCAGCCAGGCCGCGGTTGCGATTCAAAACACGTTGTATGCCAAGAAGCTCGAACAGGAGGCGGTGACACGCGAACGTTTTCGGCGATTGCTGTCGCCAGACATTGCCGAGCAAGTGATTTCAGGAAAGCTCGAGGTGGAGAAGGGCGGCGAGCTTCGAGAAACGACGATCCTGTTCGCCGACATTCGTGGCTTCACCAGCATCAGCGAATCCTGCGAGCCGCAAATCGTGGTGGACGCGCTCAACGAATACTTCGAACGGATGGTCGAGATCGTGTTCCGCCATGAGGGCACGCTCGACAAGTTCATTGGCGACGAGATGATGGTGCTCTTTGGATCACCGGTTTCGCATCCCGACGACCCCGTGCGCGCGGTGCGCGCGGCCCTCGAGATGCAGGAAGCGCTCGCGTCCCTCAACGAACGACACGAGGCCCGCGAGCTGCCGCCATTCGAGATCGGAATAGGCATCAACACCGGAGAAGTGGTTGCGGGCTACATCGGAAGCAGTCAGGCGCTCGAGTACACCGTCATCGGAGACCCAGTGAACACCGGCGCGCGATTGTGCTCGCTGGCCAAGCCCGGACAGACCCTGCTCAGCGAGGGGACTCTCGATAAGCTGGACGGCAGCTTCGACATCGAGGAGCTGCCCGCGGTAAAGGTAAAGGGCAAGGCTCAGCCCATTCGGCTCTTCGAGCTGCTCGGCCTCGCCGCTCGCAAGTAGTCCAGCCGGAGCTTGCCGGCTTCCGCAGATATGCGAAGCACCAGGCGAGATGGCCCACCTGGACTTTGAAGCCCCCTTGGTCGAGCTGGAGGAGCGAATCGCCGCCCTGAAAGAGCTCACCGAAGCCGGCGCGCCAGAGGCCGAGGCCATCGACATGCAGATCGCGACCCTCGCGATCCAAGCGGAGGACCTGCAGCGTAAGCTCATCGCCGACCTCGACGTCTGGAAGAAAGTCCAGTTGAGCCGGCACCCCGACCGCCCATACCTTCGTGACTACGTCGCCCTCCTATTCGATGATTTCGTCGAGCTGCACGGGGACCGGACCTTCCGCGACGATCCGGCAATCATTTCTGGGTTTGCACGCTTCGAGGGTGAAATCGTTGCGATTATTGGTCACCAAAAAGGTCGAACCGCCAAAGACAAAGCCCTCCGGAACTTCGGCATGGCGCATCCCGAAGGTTATCGGAAGGCGATTCGTGTGATGAAGCTCGCCGAGCAAGCCGGGCGGCCGCTGCTCACGTTCATCGACACCCCCGGCGCGTATCCCGGGCTCGGAGCAGAGGAGCGGGGCCAGGCCGAGGCGATCGGCCGCGCGATCGAGACGATGAGCAAGTTGCGGGTCCCGGTCGTATGCACGGTGATCGGCGAGGGTGGCTCGGGGGGGGCGCTCGCCATCGGGGTGGCGAACCAGGTGCTGATGTTCGAGTACGCGACCTACAGCGTGATCACCCCCGAAGGATGCGCTTCGATTCTCTGGCGCGATGGAACCCGCGCAGCGCAAGCGGCCGAGCAGCTTCGAATGTTGGCGAACGACGCGAAGCGCCTTGGGATCATCGACGAGGTGGTCGCGGAGCCGGCGGGAGGAGCCCACCGGAAGCCTGAAATAGCGGCGGAGTCCCTTCGAGTGCGCCTGCGGCACCATCTCGCCACGCTGGGGAGCCTGTCCAGTGACGCGCTCGTGGCCCAACGATATCAGCGATTTCGAGCACTTGGCGCCTGGCAGTAGGGCGCGTCTTTATTGACGCGAGTCCTCTCGGTTACCTACGATCCAAATGCGGGGTTATGCCGTGAGGACGCTCTTCGTAGTGGCAGGTATGTCGACACTGATCGGGTGCAGCTCGGTGGGAGTGCATTCACAAGCTCGCGGTGCGTCCGACGAGGCTGCACGGGATGCTGAGCTCACGGCACTGCGGTTGCAGAACGATGAGCAGGAGCAGGAACTTCGAACGCTCCGCGGCCAGCTTGCTCTGGCCCGCGCGGAAGTACAGGAGCTCGAGGGCGAGAAGACGTTCGCGGCTCAGCGGGGGCGGAAGACCTCCGGGGGCGACGAGCTGCCGTGGAGCAAGGCCAGCCACGCGAAGCTCGACATGGCGCCGGTGCTCCGCCTCGATGGCGAGATCGTCAATGAACGTTTGGCCATCACCGCGGAGGTCCCTGACCTCCCGGCGTTCGCGCCACCAGAGCCCGCGCAGACCCCCCCACGCGACGAGGTCAGCGTCGAAGGGTATCGCCGGGGCCTGAGCCTGATTCGGGAGCAGAGGTTCGAGGAGGCGCTCGAGGAGCTCGACGCGTTCTCGTCCGCCCATCCGAGTCATCCGTACGCGGACAACGCCCTGTTTTGGTGCGGCGAGATCCACTACCTGCGGCACGAATATGATCGCGCGCTTCGATACTTCGAGCGCGTGGAGAAGCTGCATCCATGGGCCAACAAGGCCCCGGACGCGCTGTATCGCATTGGACAAATCTACCTGAGGCGCGGGGATACCGTGGCCGCTCAGGCTTACTTCGACAAGGTTAGGGAGCAGTTCCCGGATACTGCGGCCGCGCGGTTGGCGCTGCGAGAGGATGCATCATGAAGTTGGTGGGATGGACGAGCATGGTGGTCGTGCTGATAGCGGGCACGGCAATCGCACAGGCCGGTGAGGACCCAGGGACCGAGAAGGCCAAGGTAGAGGTCCCTTCGGACATGCCTGAAACGCATACCGTCCAAGAGGGCGACACCCTTTGGGATATCACGCAGACGTACTACGGCGACCCCTACAAGTGGCCGCAAGTCTGGTCGTACAACCCCGACATCACCAACCCACACTGGATCTACCCGGACGCCCAGCTTCAGTTGCGTCCCGGAGATGATCAGGTGATCGAGACTGCGCCGCGTGGCTTCTCGTACGCGAAGCGCCGAAGCGCCACGCCGCACGCCGTATTTCAAGCGGAGTATGGCTTTCTCAATTCCGATGCGCTCACGGACTCGGGTTACATCATTGGCGCCAACGAAGAGCACATGATGATGGTCGACACCGACATGTTGTACGTGCGTTTCAACGAAGACGTCGAGCCCGAGATCGGCCGCGTCTACACGATCTTTCGAAAGATGCACGAGTTCGAGCGTGAATCCTGGGAGAAGGGGACACTCGTGCGCATCATCGGGGAGGTGAAGCTCCAGGACTACGACGCGAAGCGCCGGGTGGGTAGGGCCGTAGTCGTCAACACCCTCGAGGGCATCGAGCGTGGCTTCCGGATCGCGCCGCTCGAACGCCATTTCTACTGGGTCGACGTGGTCCCCGCCGCTCATTCGCTGCGCGCCACGGTGGTCGCGAGCCTTTATCCTCGAAAGCTGCCCTCGACGAACCAGATCGTCTTCGTCGATGTCGGCGCCGAGCAGGGCATCGTCATCGGCAATCGGTTCTACATCGTCCGGCAGGGCGACGAGTGGCGCATGAGCGCGGAGGGCAAGATCGGCCGCGAAATCGAGACGACCGTGCCCCTGCCGAAGGAGCCCGAGCACTACCCCTGGGAAGTGGTCGCCATCGGCCGAGCCGTCAACGTGCAGCCACAGACGACCGCCATCCTTCTCGAACGGGCCACCAGGGCCGTTCGCATGGGCGATCGCGCCGAATTGCGCGAAGGGGAATAAAGCCGCTCTGAAGGTCGTTGCTTCTTGGCCCCGCTTCGGGGGAGTATCGACCTCAGTATGGCTTCAGACGGCGACCGGGACAGCCAGGAGACGCTGCGACTGCAAAGTGTCGTAGATCGCGAGAGGGCCAAGCTGCGTGCGCTACAGGACATCAGCTCGGCGCTCGGGTCCACTCTCGACCTCGGCGAGCTGCTGGAGATGATTCTCGACCGGATCTCCGACGTCATGGAGGCCGACCGCTCGACCTTGTACCTGCTGGACGAAGAGACCGACGAGCTCTGGTCCAAGGTGATTCAGGGCGAAGAAGTCCACGAAATCCGGCTCAAGCCGGGCGAGGGACTCGCCGGGGCGGTCGCCAGCACGGGCAAGCCGCTCAACATCAAGGACGCATACCAAGACGTGCGTTTCGATGCGGAATGGGACCGCGCGACTGGGTACAGGACGCGATCGACGCTGTGCGTCCCCATGAAGAACCAGCACGGCCGAACCATCGGCGTGGTTCAGGTCCTCAACAAGCACGAGGGGCACTTCACCGTCGCCGACGAGGCCCTTCTCACCGCCCTCGCAAGCCACGCGGCGGTGTCGATCGAGAACTCGAAGCTGTTTCTCTCGGTGGTCGGCAAAAACATCGAGCTGCTCGAAACCAAGGACCAGCTCGAAAAGAAGATTCGCGAGCTCGACGTGTTGTTCGAAATTACGCAGGTTTCGGCCAGCGCCATGGAGCTCGATGACCTCTTGGCGGGCGTCCTTGCCCGCACGATGCGCGCCACCGATGCGGAAGCGGCGTCGATTCTGCTGGCAGACCAATACACGGGCGACCTGACATTTCGCGCGGCGGTCGGTGGCAAGCCCGACCGCGTGAAGAAGATGAAGATCAAGGCTGGGCAGGGGATCTCGGGCTGGGTTGCAGAGAACGGCCGGCCCCAAATCGTCAACCGCGTCGACGAGGACCCCCGGCACTCGACCCACATCTCGGACGAGGTCGGCTACCACCCGAAGTCGGTCTTGTGTGTTCCGCTACGCTGGGATGACGGAGCGGGGGCCTTGCAGCTCCTCAACAAGTCTGGCGGGCGCGCCCCGTTCATCGACGACGATCTAAAAATGGCCACGGTCATCGCCGGCCACCTCTCGACGGCCATCGCGCAGGCCCAGTCGCGGGCGCAAAGGGCGCGTCAGGAGCGCCTGAGCACCCTCGGCCGATTCCTTTCGAGCATGCTCCATGATCTAAAGACCCCGCTGACGGTGATCTCCGGATACACGCAGCTCCTCGTCCAAGAGGGAGACGAGGACAAGCGCCGGGAGGCCGCAGCCTCGATCCGTCGACAGGTGCAATTCCTCAAGACGATGATGGGCGAGACGCTGGCCTTCGCCAAGGGGGAGCGTCGCATTCTGATTCGGCGCGTGTACCTCCACACCTTCTTCGAAGAGCTCGCGGACCAGATCAAGCCGGAGTTGGCGGAGCGGGGCATACGTCTCGAGCTCCACTTGCACGACCGCGGCGTGGCCCACTTCGACGAAGAAAAAATGCAGCGCGTGTTCCATAACCTCACGCGGAACGCGGCGGAAGCCATCGGCGACGACGGCGGAGTGTGCCGTTTGGAAATCGATCGATCGGACGACGGGAGTCTCGTCCTGACGTTCTCGGACGACGGCCCGGGCGTCTCCGAAGAAATCCGCGAGCGCCTGTTCGAGTCATTCACCACGCACGGCAAACAGGGCGGCACAGGCCTAGGCCTCGCCATCGTACAGAGCATCGTGGAGGACCACGGGGGAAGCGTATCGGTCGACAGCATGCCCGGGCGAACGGCGTTCAAGATCACGTTGCCGCAGCCACGGCCGAAGACGAGCACGAGGCCAGCTGCAGCAGAGTAGCAGAGGCAGCGTCAGTGGCGTCGTCGGGGCGGCTCGGCAGCTATGAGCGCGGCAAACGGGGTTGCCGTGCATGCTCGGGTTGTTTGATCCGGAGTGAGAGGGGTTGAAACGCAACCGCTGCGCCCCCCCCCGGCGATCGAAACGCAGAATGTGCGGTCACGCCGTTGGGCTGCCCCCCGGATTCATCGTGAAACCCGCTGGCACGCCCGATGCATCACGTAAAGCGATGTGGTTGCGCTCTGCGCCTGAGCGGGAGGTTCCCATGCGGTACTTAGTCGGGCTGATCTGTGTGCTGGCGCTGGGCCTCATACCTATCGCGGGCTGCAGCAGTGACGGCGGCAGTGGCGGCGAAGGCGGCGGCGGGAATCGGACCGCGGAGCTCGAAGCAGTTCACGGCGACGGCGATCATGGTGCTCTACGAGGACGATTTGGTCGCGCCGGAGGATTTGTTGTCGGACACGTTCCCCGAGGCTCCTGCCGAGTGGGCTTCGATGACCGTGCATCACCTGCTCACGCATCAGTCGGGCTTGCCGGACTACATCAACGATCAGC
>CBDURI010000085.1:0-9646 GCA_965369435.1 uncultured bacterium | reverse complement strand
CTGGGGGCTTTTCTGGCCAAAAAAAAGAAGGCTAGCCTCGTTTTTCCCCTGGATCGTGGGACAGTTGGTCCTAGGTTTGCTAACTCATAGTCAATGACTGACTAGCGGTCAGTTTGAGGCAGAGGGCAAGCATTGGCGGTAGCGGCACGTAGGGAGCGGGAGAGGACTGCGCGGCGGGAAGCGATTCTCGACGCCGCGCAGGAGTTGATCGCCGAGCAGGGCTATCACGGGATGCGCATGGATGGCGTCGCGGAGGCCGCGGAGCTCAGCAAGGGGACCTTGTATCTCTACTTCGAGAACAGGGACGCGCTTTGTGCCGCCGTTGCGACGCGACTCATCGACAGGCTCTTGCCCTTCATCGAGAGCGCACTCGAAGATGCGTCGACCGGACTGGACGCCGTTCAGCGCCTGCTCCAGAAGTACTACGACTTCACGGAAGAAAACCCGCACCACTTTCGCTTCGCGATCGAGTGGTTGGGCGCTGGCGAGCGGATGGATGATTCGACCGAGGCCTTTCAAATCTACCGCGGCCGAGTGGGCCACATGCTCTCGCTGGTGGTCGCGTCACTGCAGCGGGGTCAAACCGACGGCAGCATCCGGGCCGACATCGACCCCCTCCCCCAAGCCATCCAGCTTTGGACGAGCTTCCTCGGTGTGGTGATGGTCGGGCTCAACAAAGAAGCTATGGCGCAACGGATTCCCGTGCCTGTCGATCTTGAGCAACTAGTGCCCCTGCACCTCGATGGGGTGGTCCGGGCACTTTCGAGCGGAGGGGCTTTGTAATGCGAGGCACGATTCTGATCCTGGTGGCTTCGGTGTTGGCCGTCGGGTGCAATTACACGAAAGAGACGGACGTCCCGCCCCCGGTCGAGGTGCCAGACACCTTCACGGAGGGGTCCGAAGTGCCGCCGACCGGAGCCGAGGTCGACGCCTTGCCTCATGGCGAGACTGGGCCGGCGACGGTTCGCGATGTGCGCTGGTGGCGTCGGATGGGCGACCCAACGCTGACGGCACTCATCGAAGAGGCGCTTCGGCGCAATCAGAGCGTGCGCGCCGGCTGGGCAAGGGTGCAGCAAGCACGGTATATCGCACAGCAAGTGCGCGCCGCGCGCATGCCGCAAATCGGTGCGGTAGGTTCGTTCTCCGCGAGCAAAACCATCACGCCGTTCGCTGAAACCAGTTCACTAGACGCGAGCGGGTCGCTCCCGGTTTCGTACGAGGTCGACCTGTTCGCGCGGCGCGCACGCGAGCACCAAGGCGCCAAGCTCGACGCAAAGGCCGCACGGCTCGATCAAGAGGCGCTGGCCATTCTCATTTCGGCCGAGGTCGCCGAAGCCTGGTTTGACTCGATCAACTCACGCATCGAAGTCGCTGTGGTCACCGAACAGCTAGATACGGACCTGAAGTTTCTCGAACTGGTCGAGCTCCGCTATCGTGAGGGCCTCAACTCCGCGGTCGATGTCCACCAACAGAGGCAACGGGTGGCGAGTCAGCGGGCCCTCCTCGCGCTGTCCGATGCGCGAACCCTGCTCACCGACCAGCGGCTTTCCATCTTGCTGGGCGAAGCACCGGGCCGAGAGTTCCCGGTCGACGGCAAGACACTCCCCGACATCGGCCCAACGCCGACCATCGCAGTCCCCGCCTCTCTGCTGGATGCCCGTCCGGACATCCGAGCGGTCCAGACCCGCGTGGAAGCCGAGGATCGCCGAGTCGCGGCCGCCGTCGGCGCGCGCCTGCCTCAACTGACAATCGGTTTCACCCCTCAGTACAGATGGCTGCGATCCAAGATTACTTCTACGGGCGCCTTCGGTGGCGTTCCGGGTGAAACGTCGGATCCCATCACCGCAAAAGGCTTCAACTGGGACACGGGTGCCATCTTAGCCGTCCCGCTGTTCGACGGCATGGCTGGTCGATCGCAGATCAGGGCCCAACGAGCGGTTCTGGACCAGCTCCTGGAGGGGTACGCCGAGACCATCCTGATCGCTTTGTTGGAAGTCGAGAGCTCGCTCGTGCTCGAGCGCCAGGAACGACTTCGCATTCAGTTCCTCGAGGAAGAGTTCCGGCTGGCCAACATCACCCTCGAGGCGACACGGGACCGCTACCGAGCTGGCCTCAGCGACTTCTTGCCCGTACTGACCGCGTTGGCGACCCGACAGTTATCGGAGCTGCAGCTCGTGTCGTCGCGGCGGCGACTGGTTTCCTATCGTGTCCAGCTCTATCGTGCCCTTGGCGGCGCGTGGGCCGATGAATTTGGAGAGCCCGAGAATGACTAAACGAAGCGAGCGCCGCTTGAAGTGGGCACTGTCGATCGGGGTGATCGTGGCCGCAACCGCCGTGGCCTTCGGCTTGGTCGCCACCAAGAAAGAGCCTCCGCGCGCCGAGAAGCCTCTCGAGGGAACTTTGGTCGAGGTCATCCGAATCAGCAGCAGCCGGCACGAAGTGGACCTGCACGCCAAGGGCACCGTAGTGCCTGCAATGGAAGTCGTGCTGCAGCCCGAGCTCGGTGGGCGCGTCATTTGGCAGAGCTCGGAGCTCGTCGCCGGTGGGCGCTTCAAAGCTGACCAGCCGATCCTTCGCATCGACCCCCGCGACTATCAGCTCGCGGTCGAAGCACATCGCTCCAAAGTAAACCGAGCCAAGCTCGACCTTGCCATCGAGGCGCGTCGAGGCGAGGTTGCGAAGCGCGAGTGGAACTCGTTCGGCGAGATGGACGTTTCGGACGAGCAACGCGCTCTCGCCCAGCGCGAGCCGCACTTGGAATCCACCAGGCTCGCCCTCAAAGCCGCGCAAAGCTCGCTCAAGAAAGCGCAGCTCGATTTGACGCGCACCACGCTTCGCGCGCCCTTCAACGCGATGGTGGTAACGGAGAGCGTCGACCCGGGTCAGTTGATCAACCCGCAGACCTCGGTCGCTCGCCTCGTCGGCACCGACAACTACCACGTGCAGGTGTCCGTCCCTGTGAGCGCGCTGAGAGCCGCGCGGGTTCCCACCGCGGACGAGCCCGGCTCCCAAGCCAAGATCATTCAACGAGTCGGCCAGGAAACCATCGAGCGTCCTGGGGAAGTGATTCGTCAGCTCCCGGACCTCGACCCGGGGGGCGCGATGGCGCGCGTCTTGCTCAACATCGAAAACCCTCTGGGCCAGCGCGGTGACCTCCCCTTGCTTCTCGGTTCGTTCGTGGACGTCTCGATCGGGGCACAGCCCATCGACAACGCGATTCGCCTGCCGAGAGTCGCTCTGCGAAACGGGCGCAATGTATACGTGATGAACGACGACAACCTGCTCGAGATCCGCGAGGTTCAAATCGCGTGGACCGAGCCGGATGCCGTTCTGGTGACAGGCGGCCTCGGGCCCGACGAGCGTGTCGTCACCAGTCGCATCTCGACGCCAGTCCCGAACATGCTTTTGCGCACGGCGGAACCCGTGCCTCAGGCGACGCCGACCGATCCGAGCGAGCCCGCAGCACAAGCCGCGCCATGACCACCTCCGCCGACTTCGATCCCGATAAACAGCACGGCCCCGTGGCCTGGATGGCCCAGAATCCCGTCGCGTCCAATGTCCTGATGCTCATCTTGATCGTCGGAGGCCTCGTGACCCTCGCTTCCGGAATCAAGCAGGAGGTGTTTCCCGAGGTCGAGCTCGACATGGTGTCGGTCAGCATCACATACCCAGGCGCGAGCCCGGCGGAAGTCGAGCAAGCCGTCGTGCTCGCGGTCGAAGAAGCGGTTCGGGGCATCGACGGAGTCAAGAAGGTCACGTCCTCCGCCACGGAGGGACAGGCGCGCACCCTCGTCGAGCTGTTGCTCGGCGCCGACACGGACCGCGCGCTAAACGACGTAAAGAGCGCCATCGATCGAATTACTTCCTTTCCCGAGGACGTGGAGCGCCCGACGGTCAGCGTCGTTTCAAACCGGCAGCAGGTCATCTCGTTGGTTCTCTACGGAGACGTCGACGAAGCGACGTTGCGAGCAGTGGCGGAAAACAGCCGCCGCACGCTGTTGCAAGACCCGCGCATCACCTATGTCGAGCTCTCTGGGATTCGCCCTCTCGAGATCAGCATCGAGGTCCCTCAAGCTCAGCTCCGAAAACACGGGTTGACCCTCGATCAAGTCGCGGCCCGCGTGCGCGCGGCGTCGGTGGAGCTGCCGGGCGGAGGCGTGAAGACGCAGGCGGGCGAGGTCCTTCTGCGCACAACCGAGCGGCGCGATAGCGGGCATGAGTTCGGCAACATCATCCTTCTCAGCCATCCAGATGGCTCTCAGGTGCGTGTTCGTGACGTGGCGACCGTGCGGGATGGCTTTCGAGAGATCGACAAGGAAGCAACCTACAATGGCAAACGCGCCGTCATGCTCAACGTGTATCGTGTCGGTAACGAGACCCCCCTCACCGTCTCCGCCGCCGCCAAGCAGCACGTCGAGGAGCTCCAGGAGACCTTGCCGGAAGGCCTCTACGCAGCACCGTGGTTTGACACCGCCGAGATGTACGAAGGCCGGCTCGACCTGCTGATCGGCAACGCGCGCATCGGCCTCCTCCTGGTCCTGTTGACCCTGGGCCTCTTTCTCGAGGCACGCCTGGCATTCTGGGTGACGCTCGGCATCCCAATCTCTTTCGCGGGGTCCCTGCTCTTCTTCCCGGTAAGCGACGTGTCGATCAACATGATCTCGCTCTTCGCGTTCATCATCACGCTCGGTATGGTCGTCGATGACGCCATCGTCATCGGCGAGTCGATCTACAAGCAACGCATGGATGGCAAAGGGCGCCTAGAGGCCGCCATCGAAGGAGCACGAGAAGTCGCCCAACCCGTCGTGTTCGCGATTCTCACTAGCTGCGTCGCGTTCGCTCCCATGCTCTTCGTGCCTGGGCCGATGGGGAAGTTCTTCCGCGTCATCCCGATCGTCGTCATCGCCGTCTTGATGATCTCGCTCGTCGAGTCGCTCCTGATCCTTCCCGCCCACCTTTCGCACCCGATGCCCACCTGGGTCCGAATCGTGCTGTCACCCTACCTGTGGATCATGCGTGGCTTGGCCAAGCTGAACATGGCGCACCGGCTGCAGCACCACATTCAACATACGTACGTTCCGATCTTGAATCGAGCGTTGCGCTGGCGGTACTTCACGATTGCGATTGGCGTGGCCCTCGTAGTCGGCACTCTCGGTTACGTCGCCGGGCGGATTCCGTTCACCTTCCTCCCCAAGGTCGAAGGCGACATGATCACCGCGCACTTGAAAATGCCAGTCGGCACACCCGTGTCCGAGACGACGCGGATCGCAGACCGAATCGCGAACGTCGCTCAGTCGATCGTCGACGTAGAAGACGCCAAAGTAGACGCATCGACCATCTCGCGAGGGCTCTACGAGGAAGTCGGGGCGATGAGCCTGCTGGAAGCCGGTCCGGAGGGCTCCGCCTCGACCGACGGTAGTCACTACGCGACGATCATGGTGTACCTCATCGACGCTGGCGAGCGCGCCCTCACGACCCAGGAGTTTGTTCAACAATGGCGGGACGGGATTGGCGAGGTCCCTGGCGCAGACGCGCTCACGTTTGCGTACGAAGTCGGCGTGGAGCCGGGCAGCCCCATCGACATTCAGTTGATCCACGATGACGTGCCGACGCTCGAGGCAGCGGCGCAACGACTGGCCACCGAGATCGGCTCCTACAGCGGTCTCCGCGACATCGATAGCGGTGTCACCAAAGGAAAAGAGCAACTCGATTTCCGCCTGACCGACGCCGCTTTGGCCCAGGGCCTCACCGAGTTCGAGCTTGCGCGGCAGGTTCGCGCGGCATTCTTCGGGGCTGAGGCTGTCCGCCAACAGCGTGGCCGGGACGAGGTTCGCGTCTATGTCCGGCTCCCACTCGAAGACCGACGCTCGCTCTACAACGTGGAGGAACTGATCGTGCGCACCCCCACGGGCGGGGAGATGCCCCTGTCGCAGGCCGCCGCGGTCACCAGAGGACGGGCCTACACGATCATCAAGCGCACCGACGGCCGCCGCAACATCAGTGTCACCGCCGATGTGGCCGATGAGGATGCGAACGCCAACGAGATCAACGCGCAAATCCAGCAGCGCGAGCTCGCGCAACTGCTCGCAGACATCCCTGGACTCTCATACAGCTTCGGCGGCGAGCAAGAGCGCCAAGCCGAAACGATGGGCGCGCTCGGGCTCGGGTTCATGTTGGCCATGATCGTCATGTTCTCGATGCTCGCGGTCGCATTCCGCAGCTACACGCAGCCTATCCTCGTGATGTCGGCGATTCCGTTTGGCATGGTGGGCGCGGTCTGGGGCCACGTCGTCATGGGCTTCTCGCTCAGCTTGATGAGCATGATGGGCCTGATCGCGCTGTCCGGCGTCGTGGTGAACGACTCGCTGATTCTCATCGTGTCGATCAACCGGAACCGCGAGGAGGGGATGGGCATCTGGGAAGCGGTCGTTGCAGGCGGCGCGCGACGCTTCCGTCCTATCCTGCTGACGTCGCTGACGACGTTCTTCGGCCTCGCGCCCATGATCGTCGAGACCTCGGTGCAAGCCCGCTTCCTGGTCCCGATGGCGGTGTCGCTCGGCTTCGGCGTCTTGGCCGCCACGATGATCATGCTGCTCATCGTACCCTGCAGCTATCTCATCCTCGAAGACGCGCGGCGCGGTGCAAGCAATGTGTTCTCGCGGCTGCGCGGGCGCCCCACGATGCCGCCCCCACCACCGACGGTGCCGTCGGACGCGGACGTCGAGCTACTCACCGCCGAATAGCGCTGCCCGAGGCGACCGAGGCTCTACGACGCTTCGGACAGTGTCCAGGTGCCTGTAGGCGCATGATTGCGGTTGATCTCGACAGGCTTTCGCAGGAGGCCCATCGCCGCCACGGTCGAGTGCATCCCCGCCCAGCGGGCGAGGCTGCGATACGCAACAAGCTGCGAGCCCCCGGGGTGACGCGCGGCGTGGTCCTTAGCAACCTCGAACACCTCGAGGTAGCGCGTGATGCAAG
The DNA here is from genome assembly GCA_965369435.1 of uncultured bacterium. Lineage (GTDB taxonomy): Bacteria > Myxococcota_A > Polyangia > Polyangiales > Houyiibacteriaceae > SG8-38. Next base: position 2,668 of record CBDURI010000085.1, on the reverse strand, counting down.
CGTCCGGGTCGGAGCGGTCCTTCGCGTTGCGGATGGCTTGCTCCGACATCTGATGGCGAAGCGCCGAGTCCGTCAGCAACAACTCGACGTGCCCGCCAAACTGACGGTCCGCATCTTCGGCATTGGGATCGACCAGGAAGCCATCATCGCCATCGGTGACCTGTCCCGCGACGCCCATGCCGTCGTCCATCGCGACGACCGGGAGGCCGCACCAAAGCGCCTCGCTGATGACTTGGCCGTACGTCTCCGAAAGGGACGTGTAGACAAAGAGGTCGGCGTGCCGGAACCAGGCGGGCATCTGCTGCAGGCCCTGCTCGCCCACGAAGAACGTGCGATGGTCGATGCCGAGCTCCCTGGTGAGATCCTTGAGCGCCTCGGTCTCGGGGCCATCGCCGACGAGCGTGAGCGTCGCGCCCTCGACCCGAGGGTACACGTACTGCGCGAAAATCCGCAGGAGGCGGTCGACTTCTTTCTCACGCGCGTGACGGCACACGACGAGGAGCCGCGCACCTGGCGTCGCCTCGGCCGAGAACGGATCGTCCTGACCGGTCTGGTCGAAGATGCGCTTTTCGATGGCACGCGGGATGACGTGAATCGGAACCTCGACGCCGCGCTCTTCCCAGTACCGCTTGAGGCCCGGACTCAAGCACACCAGCACGTCGCCGGCGTTGTAGGCATCGGTCGTGTTCGACTCGACCCATGGCATGACCTTCTCCTCAAAGAGGCGGTTGACCGACGGGACGTGGTTGAGCGCGTCCGGGAGCATGACGTTGTAGACGCTCGGCATGTGGACGGTGTTGACACAGACCAGCGGCACGCCGTGCTGCTGACGAAGCCAGCCACCCGCATAGAGCAGGCCGCTCGGGCTCTGGGCAAGCAACATGTCGAAGTTAGCGTTCTTCAGGGCCTCGAGGGAGGACTTGGACGGCATTGCCAGGTAGAAGCCACGCTGATTGCGCAACGGAATGCTCGGCAGCGAAATGTACCGCGGGGGAAGCTCGCTCGGCTGGGCATGAGGATCATCGGGGCCGACGATCGTAACTTCATGGCCTCGCGCCGACATTTCCCGGTAGAGGAACTGCGATGCGTAGGACGACCCATTGGCGTAGGGAATCCGTATGTAATCGTTTAGAATCGCCAATCGGCGTAGCCATCGTCGCTCGTGCGAATACATGCAAGGCCCTCCGTGTGTTTCGATCGTGAGACTGTCAACCGTGAATCAGATTCACACCCTGTGAAAAAAGCTGTTGTCCAATGACTACAACGCACTACACGGGCCCCTTCCCACGGCACAATTCGCTGTGTTCTTGGCCCCGTCGAAGGGTTTTCGGAGACATTCTCCCGCTCTGGGTCTCTGACTGCGAAAACCGGGCCAATCTTGAAGCCCGTACCTTCGAGATGGGAATTTTGTAGTCTTGTCGTCAATTGGGATTCCTTGGCTTTCGAGGCGTCACGGACGCGCTACAAGCTCATACGTCTGAACAGCCAACATGCTTCGCATCGCATATTTCGTACACGGCCGAGGCAAGGGCCACGCCATCCGGACCCGGGCCGTTCTCGGCGGCTTGCAGGAGCTGCACGAAGTCCGGCTGTTCTGCGCGGGCGAGGCCTGGGACGTGCTGAGTGATGTCCCCTGCGCCGAGCCCCTACTGGCCTGCATGCCCGGCCGAGGAATGATCCGGGCGTTCAGGCTCCGCTTTCGGGGTGACCGCGAACGGCTCAGGCGCTGGTCTCCAGACCTCGTGCTCAGCGACAGCGACGGTCCGTCGGTCAACGCGGCGAAGTCGCTGGGGATCCCGGTGGTGGCGGTTGGGCACGGCCTGATCTTCCGGCACACGCATCTCGATTCGGCGCTGCCCTTCCGCAAGCGCGTTCGCGAGGTCGTCAACGTGGCGAGCTCGTCCTGGCCGGCTGCCCGAAGGGTGGCGGTTCACTTCGCTCCGGTGAGGCCCCGCACACCCGGCACCTACGTCGCGCGTCCGGATCTGCGCACCGAGATACCCGTGGCGTCGACCCGCGAAGACTTCGTGCTGGCGTACTTCCGCGACGGCAACGGAACGGCCGCGCTCGAACAGCTGACCCGTCGCGGCCACCGCGTGATCCTCTTCGGAAACCACGACAAAGTGCCGAAAGGAGTCGAGCTGCACGCCCCGAATGTGCAGGCGTTCGCCGACGCACTCGGGCGGTGCCGCGCAGTGGTAGGTTCAGCCGGCAACCATCTGCCCGGCGAGTGCGCCATGCTGGGCATCCCAATGCTCGCACTTCATCGTGGGGACGACGGCGAGCACGAAATGAACGCGCGCCTCGTGGAGGCCGCCGGCATTGGAATTGCCGCGAGCTTCGAGCAATGCACCCCCGAGTTCGTCCAACGCTTCGAAGCCGAGTTCGACAGGCCAAGGGACGAGCTCGCCGCCCGCACACGCGCCATGCGCCCGGCGTCGGAGGTCATCCCTCGCGCTGTCGAAGAGCTGTGCCAGGAGCACACCAAGCGCCCCGCATGGAAGACCCGAGCCGCCTGACGGTCCGGCGGCCGGGACACGGACGAGGGTTGGCTTTGACAGCCCCCACCCCCCAAGCTACAAGGCCGGTCCCGAAGGGCTATGCCCGGAGGTGGATGCGGCGGTAGTTAAGTTGGTTATAACGCCGGCCTGTCACGCCGGAGGCCGCG
>CBDURI010000084.1:0-9648 GCA_965369435.1 uncultured bacterium | reverse complement strand
CGTGCCTACGTTCATGTGTGGTTTGTCTCGGACAAACTTTTCTTTAGCCATCGTTAGCTCCTCAGCCGCCCTTCGCCTTGGCGACGATTTCATCGGCGACGCCCTGTGGCACCGCCTGATACTCCTTGAACTGCATCGTGTACACCGCACGCCCCTGAGTCTTGGAACGTAGGTCGTTGACGTAGCCAAACATGTTCGCGAGCGGGACATATGCACGAATCACTTGCACACCACCCACAGCATCCATTCCCGTCACGTTGCCCCGCCGCGAGTTGAGGTCGCCGATGACCTCCCCCATGTAGTCCTCGGGGACGCGAACTTCGACATCCATGGCGGGTTCGAGCAGCTGAATGCCTGCCCGCTTCGCGCCGTCCTGAAACGCCAGCGAGGCCGCCACTTCGAAGGCAGCCTGGCTCGAGTCGACGTCGTGATACGAACCGTCGTACAGCGTTGCTTTGACATCGATAACGGGGTAGCCGGCCATGACGCCGCGGGTCATGGCATCTTTGATGCCCTTTTGCACGGCGGGAATGAATTCCTTCGGCACGACCCCGCCCACGATCTTGTTCTCGAACTCGTATCCGCTGCCCGCTTCTAGGGGCTCGAGCTTCACCCAAACGTGGCCAAACATGCCGCGGCCGCCGCTCTGCTTGATGTAGCGACCCTCGGACTCGACTTCCTTGGTGATCGTCTCGCGGTACGCGACCTGCGGTGCGCCGACGTTGGAATCGACTGTAAATTCACGCTTCAAGCGGTCGACGATGATCTCCAGATGAAGCTCACCCATGCCACTGATGATGGTCTGGCCGGATTCCTCGTCGGTATGCGCGCGGAAGCTCGGGTCTTCGGCAGCGAGCTTCATGAGGCCCACCCCCAACTTGTCTTGGTCCGCCTTGGTCCTCGGTTCGATGGCAACCGAGATGACGGGCTCCGGAAACTCCATCCGCTCGAGGATGACAGGCGCGTCGGCGTCGCACAGCGTGTCGCCGGTGGTGGCCGTCTTCAGGCCCACCGCCGCAGCGATGTTGCCGGTGCGGACCTCCTTGAGCTCCTCGCGGTTGTTCGCGTGCATCTGAAGCAGACGGCCAACGCGTTCCTTCTTGCCCTTCGTCGAATTGAGAACCCCAGTGCCGGCCTCGAGCACGCCGGAGTAGACGCGAAGGAACGTCAACTGCCCCACGAACGGGTCGTTGATGATCTTGAATGCGAGGGCACTGAACGGCTCGTCATCGGAAGCCCTGCGCTCCATCGTCTTTTCGCGGTCGTCGGGGTCGACACCCTGAATCGCGGGAACGTCGAGCGGCGACGGCAGGAAGTTGACGATCGCGTCCATCAACTGCTGCACACCCTTGTTTTTGAAGGCAGACCCGGTGAGCACCGGGACGATGCTCTGCTCTAGGCAGCCCTTGCGAAGCGCTCTGATCAGCTCGTCGTCGGAGAAGTCGGTGTCACCCTCCAGGTAGCGCTCCATCAGCGCGTCGTCGATCTCGGAGGCCGCTTCGACCAGCACGGCGCGCGCTTCATCGGCCTGCACCTTGAACTCCGCCGGAATCTCTTCGACAGTCCACTCCGCTCCGAGGGTGTCGTCCTTGAAGCGGTTCGCCTTCATCGCGACCAGGTCGATGACCCCCTCGAACTCCGCCTCTTGGCCAAGCGGCAACTGCACCGCCACGGCGGGCGCGCCTAGTCGATCCTTGATCGACTGAAATGCGGTCGGAAAATCGGCGCCGGCCTTATCCATCTTGTTGATGAAGCAGATCCGCGGAACGTTGTAGCGGTCAGCTTGTCGCCACACCGTCTCGGACTGAGGCTCGACCCCTTCTTTGGCATCAAACACTGCGACTGCCCCGTCGAGCACGCGAAGCGAACGCTCGACCTCGATGGTGAAGTCCACATGCCCGGGCGTGTCGATGATGTTGATGCGACACTGATCGTCGTTGAACGGACCAGCACCAGGACGCCAGAAACAAGTCGTCGCCGCCGACGTGATCGTGATGCCTCGCTCCTGCTCTTGCTCCATGTAGTCCATGGTCGCAGCGCCGTCGTGCACCTCGCCGATCTTGTAGTTGACGCCGGTGTAGTAAAGGATGCGCTCGGTCGTCGTCGTCTTGCCCGCATCGATGTGGGCCATGATGCCGATGTTGCGGGTCTTCTCGAGTGGGTACTTCCTGGCCATTGGATTCTATGAGCTCGTCTCGTTTGACTATGGCGCTGCACACACAAAACCCCCTCCGACCCAGAAGCCACCCTCGGGCTTCTTCAACTCAGAGAGGGTTTCGAGAGGCACATCGGTTGCGACGTTTGTCGCGGTCTTCCCGGTGACTCTCTCTATGTACGCGATGTCATGAGTTCAGCTGCTGCTCCTTGTCCGAGGGGTTTCCGTAGACCTTCCCAGACGCCAAAAATCCTACCCAAAAACTTCCTACCAACGATAGTGGGCAAACGCCTTGTTCGCGTCGGCCATCTTGTGCGTGTCTTCCCGCTTTTTCACGGCGTTACCGCGGCCCTGCGAGGCTTCCATGAGCTCTCCTGCCAGGCGCTCTTGCATGGACTTTTCGCCACGCGCGCGGGAGTATTGAACCAGCCAGCGCATCGCGAGCGCGCTGCGGCGTTCTGCGCGAACCTCGACGGGCACCTGGTACGTGGCGCCACCGACCCGACGGCTCTTGACCTCGACTCGGGGTTTGACCGAATCGAGAGCCTTCTTGAATACGTCGAGCGGCTCTTCCTTGAAGCGCTCCTCGATGATGCTGAAGGCGCCATACAGGCACTTCTCGGCGGTCGATCGCTTGCCGCCAAGCATCAGTGAGTTGACGAACTTCGCCACGTGCAGATCGCCGTACTTGGCGTCCGGGATGATTTGCCTCTTGGGCGCGCTTACTCGACGACTCATTGCTCAGTCTTATTAGTTCTTGGGGCGCTTGACGCCGTACTTCGACCGCTTGTTGACGCGGTTTGCTTTGTTGGTGTTGGACGGACCAGCCGCGCCGGTGGCGTCGAGCGTGCCGCGAACGACGTGATAGCGGACGCCGGGAAGATCCTTCACACGGCCACCGCGAATGAGCACGACAGAGTGCTCCTGAAGATTGTGTCCCTCACCGGGAATGTAGGTGGTCGCCTCGATGCCGTTCGACAGGCGCACACGAGCGACCTTACGAAGGGCCGAGTTCGGCTTCTTCGGCGTGGTGGTGTACACGCGGACACAAACCCCTCGCTTCTGCGGGCACCGCTGGAGCGCCGGCGAGTCGGTTTTGGATTTGATCCGTTTCCGCCCCTTGCGGACGAGCTGGTTGATCGTTGGCATAACTATCCGAAAAAACGTGCAATTCCCCGAACGAGCGCAACTTCCCGCGCGTCGAAGGGAGCGAAGGATAGGCGCGAAAGTCCTGCTGTCAAGCGAAGTGTTCAGCGAATTGATAGGCGGAGCTAACCGCCTGAAACAACTCGCTTTTCACTTGAGCTCGAAGTGAAAATTTCCAAAGGGGTTACCATAGATGATCCGCTAGAAATCCAGCCGCATTTTGCCGCCGGTCAAACCCAACTCAAACCTGATCTGGAGGCCCGTGGCCCGCGGACCCTCGTCGTCTGCCGGTAGGTCGCGCTCACGCGTGCTCCGAATCACGGGCCTGAAGCGTACCTCCGCCTCGATGATGCCAGCGACCGTAAAGCTCACAAGCGCGCCTACGCTTACCCAATTGCCGATGCGGAGCGCCTTCTCAACCCGCTGCGCACGTTCGAGCTGGTCCGGTGTGGGATTCTCGTCGCGAAGCGAATTGTGACCGATGAAGGTCGCGATCGAGGCAACCAGAAACGCGCTTTCGGTCACCGCAAACATGATGCCGAGCCTCCGGTTCTCGTTCTGAAACTGCCCGATGCCGAAGGGGAGCGCCGCGATCCAACGGGAATTCACTTTCTCCACGGTTTCGGTGGCAACCAGTTCTTCGAGCTCTTGGATGCGTTGCTGCTGCCGAATCAACTCCTCCACCTCGTCGGAGTGCTCACGCTTTCGGCGCGCAGCCTCCAGAGCATCTTGGCGCGCGATCTCCGCAGACACCTCCTTCTTGACCTCTTGAAAGGTCTGCACGACAGCCTCCGGAAATGCGACGGGGTCGATGTCGTAGTCGGGGTCCTCTTCGAGGAGCGACCGGAACTGCTCGCGGGCGGGGCCCTTTTTCCCCTGAAAGAGGTAGGTCGCCCCGAGATATTTGCGAGCTTCGATGCGAACGACCGGGTTCGTGGCACGTGGGACGACGCCACCGACGAGCGACTCCAGGCCCCGCGCGGCTTTGGAGTAGTTCTGCTTATCGTAATTTCGCCGGGCTGACTCGAAATCTGAAAGCTCGTCGGCCGCGACCGGCAGCGCGAACGCCGCAATCAGCACGAAGACCAAACCGGAAAGCGCGGTGCACCGCATCACCCTAGGCGGGTTCTACGGGGTTTCTGCTTCCCTCTCAAGCTGGAAGGAGTGTTCGGTCAAATCCCCACCGGCTCGCAGGTGCACGACGCTCTTGTAGGTGCGATAGCCCGGCGCGCTGATCCGGACCTGCGCTGAGGCGCGAAGCGAGCTCATGGGGATCTGCAGAATCTCCCGGATTCGCCCGGACACCTGGCGATTCCCGGGAAGGGTGATTCGAACGCGGGCATCGGCCGCCGTGGGACCCTTGAGATAGAGCCTCGCGGCCCTGTAGCGAAGCTTCACCGAAAGTTCGAAGTCACGCGCGCCGGCGACAATCCGCCTGCGGATCACGCGATCCTCACAACAGTCCTCCGCGCCGACGAAACGAAAAGTGTGAGTGCCCACCTTGAGGCGGACGCGCCGAAAGTCCGGCCCGTACGGTTTGAAGGGGCTGCCGTCCACGCTGATCGACACGTTCGACGGGGTGGGCTTGAACACCACCCAGCGCCTGCCATTGGGAACGGCTGCTTTGTTTGCGCGGTCCTCGGCGGGAGACTGCTGCGTGGCGCTCGGCTCCGCGGGCACGTCGAGTGGCTCGTCGGGGTCTTCCGCTTCACCCGTAGTGATCGGCGCACCGTTCCGCGTTTCGTCCACGCTGCTGCTCGCATCTGTGGGGAGAGGAACGACTTCGCCTCGAAGCCATGCAGCGTACCCAAGGCCCACGAAGGCCACCGCAAGAACCGGCAGGGCAGCGGCGATCAAGGTGTTGCGGCGACGGCGACGACCGAGGGAGCCCAGCAACTTGAGGGCACGATCGTTCCCGTCATCGAGTGCCAACGCCCTACTCAGCGCGGCCTGTGCGTTCGGCACGTCGCCTTTTTTCGCTGCCGATTCGCCAAGCGTGAGAAGCCTCTGCAGCGATTGTTCATGGAGTTGCTGAGCGACCGCAGTGGGGTTGGCGAGATAGCCCGCTAGCACTTCGTCAGGGTCGTCGATGCCCATCTCAACGAGAAACCGGCGTAAATCGTCGGCCATCTCCGCGGCGCTTTGATACCGATCGGCTGGGGCTCGAGCGAGCGCCTTGTTCACGATTCCGGCGAGATCTTCGCCAATCGCGGGACGCACGCGCAGCGGGTCTGGATACTCGCCTCCGAGGAGGAGCTTCAACAAGTGGTGCGGGTTGCGGCCGACGAACGGCAGGCGGCCCGTCGCGCAAAAGTAGAGGACCGTCCCCAGGGAGAAAACGTCGCTCCGAACGTCGCAGGTGCCCCCCTCTAGTTGCTCCGGCGCCATGTGACCGGGAGACCCCAAGATCTGACCGGTCACGGTGAACGTGTGAGTGTCGACCATGTGCGCGATGCCGAAGTCGGTGAGCTTCACACAGCGATCTTCATGAATGAGGACATTCTCCGGTTTCACATCGCGGTGAATGATGCCTTTCGCGTGTGCCTCGCGCAGGGCGTCGGCGAGCTGAAGCGAGATGCAGGCTGCGATCTCGGGAGGCACCTCCTTGTGCTGCAGGACGAAGTCCTTCAGCGTAGGTCCGGTCAGAAGCTCGGCCGCGATATACGTCTCAGCCGACGTTTCGCCGCTGTAGTCGTAGATCTCGAGGATGTGCGGATGCCGCAGCTTCGCAACGCTCTTGGCTTCGCGGGTAAACCTGGCTCGAGCTTCGGTCGTTCGCTGCAGATGCGGATGCAGCACCTTGAGCGCGACGAACCGGTCGAGCGAGCTATCGCGCGCTCGGTAGACGGTGGCCATTCCACCGTGGCCGATCTCGTCGAGGACCTCGTACTTCTCCAGTTTACGTAGCATCTGCCCGGGAATTCTGAGGATATCAGGTTCGGGGGCCGCCACCCCACCCTTCTATAGCGGTTCGAGCACCGCGGGAACGCAGAACTCGAAATCCTCCCGAATGCTCACCCCGTCGTCGCCTCCCGCAACGATGAACGCTCCACTTTCGAGGACGATGCCGCCTGCTCCGGCCCTCGGCACATCGAGCTGTAAGAGCGGCTCGATCTGTACGTCCGCTGCGCTCCAGCGAACCTCGTCGACCAGGCGTGAACCCTCCCCGCCAATCACGAGCGCACTTTGCGCCGGCTGAAGCGCAGCCAAACGCGCGGTCGTCCACTGAGGGCCCGTGGCCGACATGCAACTACTCGAACAGCCATCGAAGCGAAGAGTGTCTTGTCGCACGGCGCCGCCGGCATCACTGCCCCCAATGAGAAGGGCTCGGCTCTCGCCGTCGCCGACGAGGAGCCCGACTTCACGTACCCCGTCCATGACCCCTGCGATGGGCCGCCCCAGCGTAGCGCCATCGATCAAGATCTCGGCGCTTCCTTCAACATCGCCGCCGACGACCAAGACGTCACCGCCAAGCGGAGTCGCAGCGGGACCCGAACGCGGCTCACTCAGGCGGAGCGAAGTCACCTGGCCTTCTGGCCCGACCAACGACACCCCCGACTGAGCCTCACCGGCGACATCGCCGCCAATCACCATGGCGCCGGCGCCCGGAACCGATACGAGGGCTGATCTTGGACCCGCCCCGTTGTGAAGCACCACCGGGGTGATGCGGCGCGTAGCGTCGAGCATGTTGAAGATGAAAGGTGGGGCGTTGCTGGGTAGGACGAGAATTTCGGCCTCGTCGATGGAGGCCGCGCGCGTCTCACCCAGGTCCGACAGCGCCAAATCCTCCAGGAACAAACGAGACTCCCATTCGAGCGCATCGAAGAACTCGAGCTGTTCGGCCGAAGCGCTGGTGCCGCCGGCGATGAGTGCGAACGTGCCGGACTGCACCATGCCGAAAAAGGCGCGCGGCGCCTCCATCAGGTCGAACGTGACGCGTTCGCACCCTGACGGTGCGGACGTCACGACGCGCAGGCTGCCCCTGCTGGCCGAGGGGATGAACATCGGAGGAGCGGTCAGGAGCTCGGTGGTCGCGCCTTGCATCTCGACTCGAATACGCGTGGGCCTCGTGAAGGCCCTGAACTCCAAGAAGGCCTCGAATTCACCGTCGGTAATCGGGTATTCGTATTCCTCGGCCGGCAGCTCCCCCTCTTGGATGCCGATTCGGAGAACCGTGGCGTCGGTCCCCGCAGCAGGGTTGCCGTTATCGCCATCGACGATGACCGCATCGAACACGAACTGCCCTGACGACTCTTTGCAAGCAAAGGCCGCGACGCAAAGTAGTCCAAGCAAGAACGTTCGCCAAAGCACCAAAGGAGGTTGCTTTACCGGTGCCAGGCGAGCAAGTAGAGAAGAGCCGTGTGGGCCGAACGCGTCGCTTCGATCGATGAGCTCAGCGTCGCGCGACGTCTGAGCGGGGAAGCCGGGTTCGCCTGGCTCGATTCGAATCGAAGCGAGTCGAGAGACGGACGCTATTCGTTCATCGCGGCCTGGCCATCCGATGAGATCCGAGTCGAATTCGGGGTCGAATCACCATTCGCGGCCCTTCGTCGCGTCAGTCAGCGTGCCGACACGGTGAACCCCGAGGGCCCGGGGCCGAGCGAGGTGCCAGCCTGGATCGGCTACATCGCATACGATGCGTTTTGGTCGTCTCCTGCTCGGGGCCAGGCGCGGTTCAAGCGCGCACACGATCCGATCATGCTGTTCCGGCGCTACCCGGCGCTAGTCGCCATCGATCATGAAAATGGGGAAACCTGGGTGGTGGGCGACAGCCGAAGCGCGTCCGATGCCTTTCGCGCGCGACTGGACGCGTTACCGGAACGAAAGCCGATCCCCCCTTCGATCGGCGCGATCGAAGTGGATGACGCGCAAACGCACCGCAGGGCGATCGAACGGGCTCTCGACTACATCGGCATGGGCGAAGTGTACGAGGTCAACGTCGCAAGGCGGTGGTCGGCCTCGTTCGCGGGCGATGCGCTCGAGCTCTGGCAAGCGATGCGGGTCGCCAGCCGGGTCCCGCTCGGGATGTTTCTCGATGGAGGCGACCATGCGGTGCTGGCGTGCACCATGGAGCGCTTCATCCACTGGGATGCGGAGACCAAGACGCTGGTGACTCGCCCGATCAAAGGGACGATCCGGCGCGAAGCGACCGACGACGGCGCCTCTCAACGCCTACGCGCCGATCCAAAGGAGCGGGCCGAGCACTCGATGATCGTCGACCTCATGCGGAGCGACCTCGGTCGCGTCGCGCAAACCGGGACGGTGAAGGTCGCCTCGCCAATGATCGTGGAACCCTTCACGGGCCTCTATCACCTGGTGAGCACGGTCAGCTGTGTGACCCGTCCCGAGGTTTCGCTCGAGGCTATTCTGAAGGCGACGTTTCCTCCGGGAAGTGTCACCGGAGCTCCCAAGATTCGCGCGCTCGAGATCATCGAGGAGTTGGAGCGACATCCCCGCGGCGTGTACTGCGGCGCGCTTGGTTTCATCGACCACGGTGGTGGGCTTTCACTGGCCGTGGCGATTCGAACGGCAACGATCGCCGGGGGCCAGGTGTCTTACTGGGCGGGGGGCGGCATCGTCGAAGCCAGCGACCCAGATCGCGAGGTTGCCGAAACCGAGCTAAAGGCGAGGGTGTTCCTGGACGCAGTCGCAGCGCTGCGAGGAGTTCCCGAAGATGAGTGATCGCATCGAAGACGTTCTCGATTTCTGGTTTGGCGAGCTCAACGAGCTCGGCTGTTCGAGCCCCGAGCACCGCAAGCGTTGGTGGACGAAGTCGAACGCATTCGACGAGGCGATCAAGGGACACTTCCTGAACGACTATGAGGCGGTTGCGGCCGGCGACTGCGACCCATGGCGAAACACCGCGCGTGGCACGCTCGCGTACATCATCGTGCTGGATCAGTTCTCTCGGAACATGTTCCGTGGAACGCCCAACATGTTCGTCGCGGACGAGCTCGCGCGAGAAGCCTGCTCTGAAGGTCTCGATGCGGGCTTCGATGCCGAGCTCGAGTTCGACGAGCGCGTCTTCTTCTACCTGCCGCTCGAACACAGCGAATCAATGAAAGACCATCATCGCTCGATCGAGCTGCTCAGCGGGCTGGTCGATAGCTGCGAAGAATCGCTTAAAGCAGACGCCCGGAACTACCTCGATTTTGCGGCACGCCACAAGGCCATCGTCGAACGCTTTGGGCGGTACCCGCACCGCAACGAGACTCTGGGGCGCGCGAGCACGCCAGAAGAAATCGAGTTTCTCGAAGAGCCGGGGTCGGCGTTCTAGGCAGGACCAACCGACCTAGTCGAGCTTCTTTTGGAAGCGCATGGAGACGACGATGATCAGGATCAAGGTG
>CBDURI010000083.1:0-9685 GCA_965369435.1 uncultured bacterium | reverse complement strand
CGCTGGCCAAGCCCGACGAGCACCGCGCCCGCCACGACCGCGGCGCTTCCGGCCCCGATCGTGATCCAGGGACCTGGGCCCGGCCCCACGTGCTGCGTGAGCGGCCTTTCTGCCTTGACCCTCGCAGCCGCCTCGATGGCGGCGCTCCTCTCCGCGATTCTGGCGTCGAGGTCCGCACGCCGACGCGCTTCAATCGCGGCACGCAACCCATCGATTCGACCGGCAACATGCTCTCGGTCCGCCGACTTCGGTCGCGCCTCGAGATAGCCCTCGTAGGCCTCGAGGGCCTCTTCGTCACGCCGCATTCGGTCGGATACGGTGGCGATGTTGTAGAGGAGATCCGGGCTACCCGTCAGGTCGTACGCCCGCCGAAAGCTCCCGAGCGCGCTCTCGAACTCTCCTTGCGCGTAGGATCGCGTACCAGCGGCGAACGCCTTCTTCGCTGCGGCGATTCGCGCGTCGCGGGACTGCGAGCTCTGCGCATGGACCCCGGTCGCGGAGCTAAAGCACCAAACCGAAACTACTAGGACAAGAACGACACGCATCTCTCCCCCGAAAGTAAGAACGCGTACACAACGCGCTCCTACAAAGTAGCAGTCCGACAACTCGGATGCTCACTCGCGGGTGATGTGGGGAGGCGTGTCCTTCGATATGCGGGTGTCACCCTGCCACTCGTCGCCTGCGTGCGGGTAGTCCAAATTGTAATGCAGCCCACGACTCTCTTTGCGCGCGCCTGCGCAACGGATGATCAGCTCGGCCACGTCGGCGATGTTGCGAAGCTCCAACATGTCGCGATTAACCAGGTGCGCCCAGTAGTACTCGCGTATCTCGTCTTGGAGCATGGCGATACGGCGCGAGGCACGCCGTAAGCGGCGATCAGTGCGAACGATCCCCACATAGTTCCACATGAATCGACGTATCTCGTCCCAGTTTTGAGACACGACGACTGCCTCGTCGCTCGGGACGGCCTCGCCCACGTCCCAGTCGGGGACTTCATCGAGCTCGATGGTGGGCATTGTCGCCAGCGCCTCTCGCGCGGCAATCGCTGAGCGGTGGCCGTACACCAGGCCCTCGAGAAGCGAGTTCGAGGCGAGACGATTGGCGCCATGGAGCCCCGTGCAAGTGACTTCGCCCACCGCCCAGAGTCCCGGAATCGTAGAACGACCATCGTCGTCGACGACGATGCCGCCGCACATGTAGTGCGCAGCGGGAACGACGGGGATAGGGTCCTTGGTGATGTCGATGCCGAACTCAAGACACCGCGCGTGGATGTTCGGGAACCTGTCGACGATGAAGTCGGCGGACTTGTGCGTCATGTCGAGGTAAACGCAATCGTCGCCCCTGCGTTTCATCTCATAGTCGATCGCGCGGGCGACCACGTCGCGGGGAGCGAGGTCCTTCATTTCGTGATGCGACCCCATGAAGGCATCACCGCCCCGTAGACGAAGAATGCCGCCCTCCCCTCGTAGCGCCTCACTGATCAGAAAGCTCTTGGCTTCAGGGTGAAACAGGCATGTCGGATGAAACTGAAAGAACTCCATGTTCGCAAGCTCCGCACCCGCGCGGTACGCCATCGCAATACCGTCACCCGTCGCGACGTCGGGGTTCGACGTATAGAGATACACCTTGCCTGCACCTCCCGTGGCCAGAACAGTCGCGCGGGCCAGGTACGTCTTCACCAGTCCGGTCGTCTCGTCGAGCACGTATGCGCCCACGATCTGGCGAGGGCCTCCGAACTTCGAGGCCTCGACGAGATCGATGGCCATGTGGTCTTCCATGATCTCGATGTTGGGAGACGCGGCCGCTGCCTGCAGAAGCACGCGTTGGACCTCTTCGCCGGTGATGTCGCCCGCATGAACGACCCGTCGAGCGCTGTGACCACCTTCTCTGGTGAGGTCCAGGGAGAGCCCTTCCTCGCCTCGGCTGAACTGCGCCCCGAGGTCCATCAGTTCTTTGATGCGCCCGGGCCCATCGCGGACGACCATCTCGACGACTTCACGGTGGGACAGCCCGCCACCGGTGCCGATGGTATCGTTGACGTGGGCCTCGAACGAGTCGGATGGGTCGAGCACCGCGGCGATGCCGCCCTGTGCCCAGTTGGTGGCCGTGTCCGCGCTGCCCCGCTTCGTGACCATCACTACGCGGCTGTGGCGTGCCGCTTCGAGCGCGAAGCTCAACCCGGCTACTCCGCTACCCAGCACCAGGTAGTCACTTTCCGCTCGCATGGACAGCGCAGTCTACACCGTGAACTGGAAATAGCTCACGCTGTAGCCCCCCAAGGTGTGCACGACGCGCTGTCCGAGATCGTAGCCGGCAACCAATAGGGTCGGCTCCGACTCGGGCAGAAACGTCACGACGTCGAGGGCACGCGGTTTGAAGAACTCGACGATCGAGCCCACCAAGCCACCGAGGTGCCCGCGAAAATCGTAGTTGGTTTCGAAGCTCACGTAGCTCCCTTTCTCCTGTGGAGTGACATGAAACGCGTAGTATTCCTCTCCCTTCACCGCATTGAGGGAATATCCGGGGGGGTCGAAGACATGTTCAGAGGTAGTGAACCCCGGAAGAATGCCAGCAAGCCCAGACGAAATCGCAAGCGACCCGCCGTCGACCGCTTGGGTCGCGTTGAACTGGTGGGCGACGTCCTCGTCGACCGAGTGCATCAGCACCTCGAGAGTCGGGTCGTTGGTCTCGGGGGTGTACGGACGGGTGGTATGGAACATTTGGATGGAGCGGCCGCGGTCGTCACCGAAGCGGAGTGCACGCCCAGGGAGCATCGCCTCGAGCCGCCGAGCGTCCTCATGAAACGTGGTCGATTGATGTTCTGGGAAGTGCTCACTCTTTCGCTCGTACACGAGGAACGCGATCGACTCTTCGGGAATCAATTGAAGGATCTGAGGCACTGCGTCGACCAAGGTCGTGCGGCCACACGTGATCAGGACGAACCAATCGTCGAACACGAACAAGCTGGACTCGGAAAGAAGATACGCGTCGCAGTGCTCGGTGCGAAGGACGGAAAGCACCGTGGCCCGAGCGGCCGCGACGATGCTGTGCCACGCTTCGTCTCCCAAGGACCGCAAGGGCGGGAAGCCTGGAGTCACGACGACCTCCAGCTTCTTTTCGGGGCCTTCGAAAAAACTAGGAGTCGCCATCGGACGGCACATCATGCGCAGAAGCGCGACGATGGCAAGCTCGAGAGGCGCCTTTTGGCGTGACTCCGCACCCGGGGATACACTTCGGCACGATGGTTTCGTGGGTGTTGACGGCAGTGGGCGTGGTGGGCCTGATCGTGGGCACGGCGGCGCCCGCCCACGCGGACATCTACCGCTGCAAGCGCGCCGACGGCACGCAGCACTACACGAACATCAAAGAACCGGGTCGCAGGTGCCAGCTCGTCGTGCGCAGCAGCAAGAAGTCCAAGCCGACGTCGAGCGCCAAGAAGAAGGGCTCGGGAACGAGGTCGTCGAGCGCCAGTCGCCCGAGAGACCCGGCTCGCTACAGCCGTTACAACACCCTCATCAGCGAAGCTGCCAGGCTGTACCAGCTCCCCGAGTCGTTCATCCGCGCCGTCATGCGCGTCGAGAGCGACTTCAACCCCTCCGTGGTGAGCCGGGCGGGCGCAATGGGCCTGATGCAGCTCATGCCGCGGACCGCGCGGTCGATGGGAGTGTCGGACCCTTTCGATGCACGCCAGAACATCCACGGTGGCGCGCGCTACCTTCGAATCTTGGCCAATCGCTTCAAGGGAGACCTGGTGCTGACGGTCGCTGCCTACAACGCCGGCGAAGGCGCGGTGGAGAAGTACAAGGGCATTCCTCCGTACAAAGAGACGCAGCGCTACGTACGCCGGGTCCTCAAGCACTACTACGCCTATCGCTCCGAAAGCACCCCGTAGTCGGTGACGCCTACACTCATCGCAGCGGTACTCGTCGGGTTGGGGGCTCCAGTCATTCGCGGGTGGCTCTGGGGAGTGCCCTTCAGCCTGTTGTCGATCGCAACGGTGTTACGCTCGTTCGCAGGGTCCGCGCTGACGGTGCTCGTGGTCGGAGTCGTCGCATTCTTTGCCCTCCGCGCGACGTCCATGCCGCGCGCCGAGATCGGGCAACTTGCCGGCATCATCGGCGGGGGAGTCGGTTTCCTGTTGTTGCTCAGCTCGGCACGGAGGTTTCGGCACGTGCGCGGTCTCTCGGTCCTGTGCCAGCGCATGCAGGAAGAGGACGCGCGACCCACCGCAACCGTTGCGCTCGATCGGCTGCTCCAGCGAGTGCGACGCAAGGATGAGCAGCGGCACATTGCTCTGGTGCTGATGGCTACTGGACCCCTGACGCAGGTCGGCATGTGGGGTGAGGCGCGGAACCGATTGCGCGGCCTCGATGACGACGCCCTGAGCGTACCGCAGGCGGTGCTTCGCAACCAGGCGCTGGCTACGTGCGAGCTCCAGTTCGACGACGTGGACGCGGCACAGAGCGCGATCGATCGCATCCCACGACCCACCGAAGATACGATCGAGAAGTGGTTGGTAGCGATGGAGGCCTTGCTGATGTCCGTTCGGGGCCAACCGGAGAGGGCGCTGGCGCATCTCGGCGCAGAGGATGTGGATGACAACCCCTCGCTCCGCGCTTCTCACCGCCTCGTGCACGCACACGTTCTGGCAGGGCGCGGGGACGACGAAGGCGCCCTCGACGAGCTGCGGTTGCTGCAACAGGAGGCCGGCGCGGCGGGCCTCGAGCGCGTCCGGTTACCGCGCGGGCCGGCTAGTCCTCTCGCAGAGCGACTTCTGAATGAAACCGCTCAATCGGGCTGAAAGATGACTTGCTGCGTTGGGTCGTCGTCGTAGAACTGCTGATATCGGTCGAACGTGACGGCGCCGAACGTGTTGAGGAGGACCGCGAACACGGCGCAGCTCACAAAAGCCAACCCGAAACGCCGGCCACTGAGGGCAACGAGCACAAACAGGAGCGGTAGGTAATCCAGGGAGAATCGGTAACCGAACTGCACCCAACCGGTGTTTTGGTAGAGCAAGGTGCAGAGCGCGGTAGGCAACACCGCGGCCCAAAGCGCCACGACGGTCGCGTCGGTCTTCCTCGGCCACAAGCTCCATAAGAGGTTCGGAGTGGTGAACCAAAGCGCGAGTCCGTGCCTGGAGATGCGAACGAAGGGACTCGACTGCAGAAGCCACGGCATCGAGAGGAAGAAGACCGTGAGGTTCCGAGGCAGGTAATGACTGCTAAACAGGCCCCATGTCTCGATCCTCGATCGCCAGCGGATCTGAAGAAAGCGGTGCCCGAACTCGAACGGGTCTCCGAAACGGGCCGCGTTGTGCCACATCGCGACGGCGATGATGGCGCCGAGTGGAAGCGCGAACATCAGGAGGCTGCGCACTGGGCGCGACCGAGAGCCCCCGGCGGAGCGAGAGTCTTTCGTTGTCGAAGTCACCGCCTCGAGCACGAAGAACCCGGCAAGGAGCAGCGTCGCGGGGCGGCATAGGAACGCCAAGCCGAGGGCTATCCCCGCCCCGAGGGGGCGACGCGCACCGAAGGCGAACAGAAGGTAGAGACAAACCAGCGGCGCTGCCACGACGTGGGCCGCGAACCACACGGTCCCCTGCACGGCGACGAAGTAGTATACCGACCCCATCGCGAAAAGGGTCGTGACGAGCAGATCGTCCTTCTGCGACCGTTGGGTTCGCTCCGACTCCCGGAGGAAACGTAGAAGGACGAAGAGAAGCGCTGGCGCCAAACCAGCAAAGAGCATCCAGAAGAGGGCGTCGAGGGTACCCAGTCCAAAGATCGCCACGACCGGCAGTAGAAGGACGGCCGGAAGCGGTGGAAACGAGACGTACCAACGATAGCGTTGGGCGTCGGGTCCCGAGAAGGCGTAGCGGCCCGGAGGGCAAGGTCCTTGCGTGACCGTGTCGAAGCAAGCCCAGTCGTTGGTGCCAGGGGGATCGCCTCCGATGTCGAGACGGCCCTCGAGCCACGCGTGCGCCAGGTGTACGTAGTGGTTGTTCGGCGAGGGCCGGAGCAGACGGTCCGCCGAGGTCGCGCAGTAGACGCCGCCGCACAGTACGAAAATCGCAAGTGGAAGTGCCCACCGTCGCCTCCAAATCGCCACCGGGGCAGCATAACCGGGGCCGAGAGCGATCCGAAGTTTGTCCACCTTGACGAGCCGAAACCGGCGCCCTAGAGGACTCCGGATGAGGTCCCCAACCCTCGACGCAGTGACGGACGCTCTTCGCAACGTCGAAGATCCGATCTTTCAAAAGCCGCTTGGCGCCCTAGGGACGCTCGTCGAGGCACGCCTCGAGGACGGGCGGGCTTGGGCAAAGATTCGCGTCAGCTCTCCTTCCGAAGAGGTTCGGCAAGCGCTGCAGAGTCGGGCGGAGGAGGCGCTCGAGCCTCTGGGCATCGAATTCGTCGAGCTCGAGCTCGAGGTCAACGTGCCTACGCGCGAGGCGACCAGCACCGACCCGATTCCCGAGGTGCGAAACGTGATCTTGGTCATGAGCGGCAAGGGGGGCGTCGGAAAGAGCACCGTCGCGACGAACCTCGCGCTAGCGCTTCGACGCCTCGGCACGCGGGTTGGCCTCCTCGACGCCGACATCTACGGGCCGTCGTTGCCCACGATGCTAGGCATCGAGGGCCAGCCGACCTCGAAAGACGGCACACGGATACAACCTCTGCAGCGATTCGGCATCAAGCTGATGAGCATCGGCTTCCTCCTCGAGGATCCAAAGCAGGCGGTGATATGGCGAGGCCCGATGCTGCACGGCGCGTTGCAGCAGTTCGTGGGCGACGTAGATTGGGGCCCCCTCGACTACCTCATCATCGACTCGCCTCCCGGCACCGGCGATGTCGCACTCACGCTGGCACAGAAGCTTCGCATCACCGGCGCGATCATCGTCACCACCCCGCAAGAGGTCGCGCTTCAAGACGTCTACAAGTCCGTGTCGATGTGCCAGAAGCTCAACATCCCGATCCTCGGGGTCGTCGAGAACATGAGTTATTTCATGGACAGCGCGGGCGTGAAACACGAGATCTTCGGCAGTGGGGGCGGTCAAAAGATCGCCGAATTCGCCGAGGCACCCCTATTTGGACAGGTGCCCATCGATACCCTGGTACGCGAATGGGGCGATCAGGGCACCCCAATCGTGCAGGCAGCTCCAGCGTCTCCCGCCGGCCAAGCCTTCGCCGGGCTGGCCGACGCCCTCGCCGAGAGGATCGCCACGGAGCACTTCAAGCGCACTGAGGGCGACGCCGCACCACGAGGCGAAGGTCCCAAGAGGCTCCGAATCCTCCGCTGAGCTATAAACGCGCTGTGGACCTCTTTGAACGACAGGCGGAAACCGACTCCCCGCTCGCCGATCGAATGCGGCCGAACCGGATCGAAGACGTGGTGGGCCAGCGGCACCTGCTTGGAGACGGGCACATTTTGGCCCGCGCGATTCGCGCCGACCGTATCCCGTCGATGATCCTCTGGGGACCGCCCGGCACCGGAAAGACGACGCTCGCCCATGTGATCGCAAACGAGACGAACTCGATTTTCGTGCTGTTCAGCGCGGTGCTTGGCGGCGTGCCGGAGCTTCGGAAGATCATCGCCACCGCCAAAGAACAGAAGAACTACTACGGCAAGAAGACGATTCTGTTCATCGACGAGATTCATCGCTTCAACAAGGCACAGCAGGACGCCCTCCTCCCACACGTCGAGAACGGCACGGTGACGCTCATCGGCGCGACGACGGAGAATCCTTCCTTCGCGGTCAACTCTGCGTTGCTGTCCCGCGCGCGTGTGTTCGAGCTCAAACCGCTAGAGGCCGAGGACCTTCGCAAACTCCTCGAACGGGCCCTTGCAGACGACCAACATGGGCTCGAGCACCTCGCCCAGACGGTCGACGACGACGCGCTCGCGGCAATTTCGCAGAATGCGCGAGGTGACGCCCGACGCGCCTTGTCCGCGCTCGAGCTGGCTAGCGACTTCGCACGGTCGGCCGGGGTCGAGGCGCTCACCGTCGCGATCGTTCAAGAAGCATTGGCGACCCAAACACTGCTCTACGACAAGTCCGGCGAAGAGCACTACAACGTCATCAGCGCGTTCATCAAGTCGATGCGAGGCAGCGACCCGGACGCGTCGGTCTACTGGCTGATGCGAATGCTCGAAGCGGGCGAGGACCCGCTCTTCGTCCTTCGACGGATGTTGATCTTCGCGAGCGAGGACATCGGCAATGCCGACCCGCGGGCGCTCGAAGTCACCGTGAGCGCCGACGCTGCGTTCCGGCGGCTGGGCATGCCCGAGGGCATTTTTCCGATCGCGCAGTGCTGCACGTACCTCGCCAGCGCGCCGAAGAGTAACGCGAGCTACAAGGCCTGGAAGATGGCCCAAGCCGACGTGCGCGAGCACGGCGCACTCCCAGTGCCGCTCAAGCTCCGCAACGCCCCGACCGAGGCGATGAAGTCGTGGGGCTATGGAGAGGACTACCGCGATCCCCACGACGAAAGGGGATTCAGCCGGGATGAAACGTACCTTCCCGACCAACTGGTCGACCGCCAGTATTACCGTCCGACCGAACACGGGTTCGAAGCGCGAATTCGCGAACGCCTGAGCGGGCTTCGGGCGGCGCCTAGAGCGAAGGAGGGCGGGACGGGCGGTGGGTCGGGCGAGCCTCACGAAGAAAAATCCTGAAGATCGCGGCGCCTCGCTCACCGTCGGCCTCGATCGCCCCACCGACGCCGTCGAGCGCCACCGACGCTGCAAAGAGCCCGACGAACCGGCTATATCGCCCATCTAACCGACCCTTCAAGGCGTGCTGCCCTTCGAGTGTGAACGCAATGTCTCGAAGCCCGGGAGCGATCGCCTCCCCCGCGTCTTGCACTTCGATCACGACACGGCCGCCTTGTTGGTAGACGCGCACAGTCGCGCGCGGATCAGGCACGTTGGCGAGGGTATTGTGGAGCAGCAGGTCGACGACCTCGACCGCGACTTGCGCGCCCTGCGCGTAGAGCTGATCGCCCTGAGCGATCTCGACCGTCACCGGGACCGCCGTGTCCGCCCGTTCGAGACGCTCCAAGAACACCCCCGCGTCGCCGTTGGCTGCCTCGAGCGGGACGTGACCCGTGAACCAGCGGCTGATCCAGGCAAGCATGTCGAGCCCGCGGCGCAGCTCCCGAACCGCCAGCTTGACGTCTTGCAACGCTTCGATGGCATCGGTGTCGACCAGGCCGACCTCTTCTAGAAAGTCCGCATTGACCGTGATGGTCGCCGCGGGGTTGCGGAAGTCGTGGACGAGCAGGCCCAACACGGTTCCCATGTCGTCGGCTTTGATCACGTCGGGCTTCGCCACGCCACCTCCCTACCACGAGGCATAACTCAAGGGAAGAAGAGCACGTCATCCTCGCCGCGCTCCTCGATCAGCGCGGCGACGTACGACAGAGCGGTAGCCCGACGATCCAAGACATCTGCGATCTGACTACGATTCAACAACGGGTCGGCGTCATGGCTTGGGTCTCGGGCAAGCTCGGCTTGGATCGACTCTTGGTCGAGGGAGGCCAAGCGGCGAACCAGGTCCCTAGAGAATCGCTCGGTGCGGGTCAGTCCGGCGAGGAGCTTGTCGTAACGCCGCTCGAGCAACGGGGTCGAAAACGAGCGGTCGTTGTCGCGGAGAAGGGCGCGCTTTCGACTCGCGTCAGTGGGG
>CBDURI010000082.1:0-9793 GCA_965369435.1 uncultured bacterium | reverse complement strand
TTTCTCGGGTTCAACGGCAGCGCTACCCCGGGCCACGGCCGCTTCAATCTCGGCCTCGTCAGCTGGTACTCGAACAAGCCGCTCCGGATTCGGTACGCCGACGGAACCGGCGAGCAGGTCATCGATAATCGGATGACGGGTGACCTGTTCTTCGAGGTCGGCCTGTTCGGCCGCTGGTCACTCGCGTTGGAAGTTCCGCTGGTGCTCTATCAAAGTGGGGAGACCGCGCGCGTCGTGAATGGACGGACTTCGTTCACCGGGTTTGCCGTCGAGGACCCGCGCTTCACGACCAAGGTCCGGTTCTTCGGCGAGCCGACGGAACAAATCCAAAGCCGCCCCGATGGGCCCGGGCTGGGTCTCCTGCTCACGATCCCCGTGCCGATTGGAAGCTCGAGCTTCTATGGCAGTGAAGGGCAATTCTCGTTCGATGCGCAGTTGCTCGGTGACTTCCACCTTCTCGGCGCGGGTGCAGGAATGATGTTGGGTTGGCGCTACCGCGTGAACGCGCGGACCTTCGGCGTCGACACACTGGGGCAAGAGCTCCAATACGGCTTCTCGTTGAAGCCACCGATTCCGCCCGCGAAAGATCTATTCGGGCTCCTCGAGCTCCGGGGCACGACATCTTTTCGGGGTCGCAGCACCAACACGCTCGAAGGTGATCTGGGGGTCCGATGGACCAAGAACACGGTCACGATGACCGCGTCGGTCGGCATGGGGTTCATTCGCGGCCTCGGGCAGCCACAGTTCCGCGCCATCGTGGGCGTCTCCTGGTCCCCCGAAACCGACGATATGGACGGTGACGGCATCCCCGACGACCAAGACGAGTGCCCCCGCCTCCCCGAAGACATGGACGGCTTCGAGGACGAAGACGGGTGCATGGACCCAGACAACGACAACGATTTCATTCCAGACCTCGACGACAAGTGCCCCAACGAGGAAGCGATCGAGGGCAGGGACCTCGATGAAGATGGGTGTACCGATCCCGCATAGTTGGGTTTGGTTGCTGGTTTGCATCCTGGTGGCTGCGTGCACCCCGCAAGGCGATCCCGGGATCGCCTCTGGCTTCTCCGACGATTTCAATCGCACCCAAATCGGTGGCGCCTACAAGAAGACTGGCGGCAATTGGCGTATCGAGAGCGGGCAGCTTCACGTGGAGGGGGCCAAGAATCATCCGCTTTGGCTTCTTCGAACGTTGCCTCGCGATGTTCGGGTGGAGCTCGATGTGCGGAGCGAGAGCCCCGAAGGGGACATCAAGGTCGAGATCTTCGGGGATGGGGCGTCCTACGCGAAGCACGATAGCTACGCCGCGACGAGCTACGTCATCATTTTCGGGGGCTGGAACAACTCGCAGAATGTGTTGGCCCGGATGGACGAGCATGGGGACGACCGAGTCGTGGGCAAGACTCGCAAAGTGGAGCCCGGCGTGGTCTATCGGTTCCGGATCGAGCGAATTGGTGGCACTCTCACGGTGTGGGTCGATGAGGACATTTTGCTGAAAATGGACGACTCAGACCCCCTCGAGGGCCGGGGGCACGACCATTTTGGCTTCAATAACTGGCAATCGGACCTCTGGTTCGACAATTTGAAGGTCACACCGCTCTGACGGTTGGGTCATGACGCCGAAAGAATTCGAAATCTCATTGTCGGATGCAGAGGTGCAGCTCTCGCGCATCAAGCACTTGTACGAGCAATGGTTTCAAGGCATCGAGCGCATCGAGCCCCAGATTCCGCGCAAGCAGTTCGTCCGTACGCTGAACCTTCTTCGCAAAGAGAAGCCGAGAAACACCGCGCTTCGGTTCCGCTTTCAAACGCTCATCCAGCGCTACACGACCTTGCAGACGTACTGGCGGCGCATCGGCCGCCAAATCGAAGAAGGCACGTACCGCCGTGACCTGCTTCGCGCGAGGCGGCGCCGTGAGGCCGCGCGGGCAGAACGCGAACAAGAGAGACGAGGTCGCAGCAGCAGCCCGATCGAGCTCGACCCGAATGCCGATGTCAACATGGACCAGCTGATCGCCGATGCGAGCGATCGAATGGACGAGCTACTCAAGGCGCCTGAGCCTTCATCGAAGGTCGCATCGCTCGACCTCGAGCAGCCAGAGGCGCCTCCTCCAAAAAAGCCCGCGCCTCGGTCGGAGCCGCCTACCGCCCGGTTCGGAAAGCCACAATCGCGCCGGCCCGCTCTCAAGAGGGAGAGATCGAGTCCGGCGATCACGCCGAGCCGCCGCGCTCCGCCCGCCATCGCGACCCGTTCGAAGGGGCCCGGCGATGCGAGAATGCGCCAGATCTACGACAGCTACGTCGAGGCGAAGCGAAACAACAACGAGCGCACCGACAAGATCGACTACGAAACCGTCGCCAAGAGTCTCAAGAAGATGGTCCCCAAGCTCGACCGCAAGCACAAAGGCAAGCGCATCGACTTCACAGTGGTCGTCAAGGACGGCAAAGTTGGCATCAAGCCGGTGGTGAAGAAGTAGGATCGTCCGCTTGGAGCATCGGGTGCGACACTTCGATGCGTTCTTCGATCGCTCTCTTGAGCCCGCCGAGAGACCCCGGATCGATCGCGCTGATCGGGACCCCGCGGGTGGCGAGCGTCGGGTGTGGTACCGTGAGCCGATCGCACTTGTTGAACACGAGGATCCGGGGGACTCGCTCGAGGCCGAGGTCGACCAACAGCTTTTCGGTCGTCTCGACGTGCTCGCTTCGGCATGGGTCCGAGGCGTCGATGACGTGAAGCAGTAGATCGGCGTCCTGAGTCTCGTCGAACGTCGCGCGGAAGGCGGCGAAAAGGTCTTTGGGGAGGTCGCGAATGAAGCCGACCGTGTCCGTGACGATGACGTCGCGCCCCGACGGCAGCCTCATCGTTCGCGAGCGGGTATCGAGTGTCGCAAAAAGCTTGTCCTCTGCGAGCACGTCGCTTCCGGTGAGCGCGTTGAGGAGCGTGCTCTTGCCCGCAT
This sequence comes from uncultured bacterium, assembly GCA_965369435.1. Lineage (GTDB taxonomy): Bacteria > Myxococcota_A > Polyangia > Polyangiales > Houyiibacteriaceae > SG8-38. The sequence continues at coordinate 6,836 of CBDURI010000082.1, read as the reverse complement.
TCGTGTAGCCGACGATCGCCACCGTCGGTGTTCCGCTTCGCTTTCGGCGCGAACGCCGTTGCTCTCGCTGCCTCCCTAGGCGCTTGAGTTGCGACTGCAGGCGCGTGATGCGCTCTCTTGCTCGACGCCGCCCGACTTCGAGCTTCGTTTCACCAGGGCCGCGCCCGCCGATGCCGCCGGTGAGGCGCGATAGAGCATCGTCGCGCTGGCCGAGACGCGGCAGCAGATACCGCATCTGTGCAAGCTCAACCTGCAGCTTGCCGTCCTTGGTGTCCGCGTGCTGAGCGAAAATGTCGAGAATGAGTTGCGTGCGATCGACTACTTTCAGGTCCGACATTCGGGCGATGTTGTTTGCCTGGGCGGGTCGAAGGTCGCAATCGAAAATCAGCGTTTCTACGTCGAGCTGCATCGCGCGGATGACGACGTCCTCGAGCTTGCCGCGGCCAAGCGCGTAGCGTGGATCCACGCGGTCGCGAACCTGCAAAATCTGGTCCGCAACATCGACGCCGGCCGTCCGCGCGAGCTCTTCCAGCTCCCGCAACGAGTCTTCGGCTCGGCCCGCGGTTCGTTTGTCGCAGACATGCACCAGGATGGCGCGGCCGTCCTTGGCGGTGACACCGCGCTCGCGTGCGGCTCGTGCGAACTCCTGCTCGAGGGTTTCGATGATCTCCGCAGGGTTGTCGCGCGCCTTCGCGTAGGGAATCGGCCCGAACGTTCGGAAGGGTGGCTCGTTGGTGTCGTCGACGACCGGGAAGTTGTGCCCGTAGTATATGCACAGCGCGCGCTCTTCTCCGGGCGCAAGACAGACCGCCACCACCATGTCCAGGTGCAGGCGCGTCAGGTCGACTAGGTCGTCGCGACTCAGCGGCTCGTTGCGCAAGTGGGTGTGGATGAGCCGCAGGCCTCGGAGCCTACCGGCGCCAGCGCGCATGCGGCCCACGTCTGGCAACATGAGCTTCGACGCGTCTCCCAAGATGACGTGGTGCACCGTCCCGCGGCGATCGACGAGTACGCCGACTTGTCTCCCCGTCGAATGGGAAACCCCTACCAGAGCCCTCGTGAGGTCCGGAGTCGTGAGCCGGTCGAGCGGTACCCGGCGCCGGTAAATGCGCTGCAGTGCCTTGGTTTCGGACGGGCTGAGCCCACTCGTGTCGCCGTAAATCTCCAACGTTTCCTCAGCTCAACCCGACCGATGCGTCTTCCAACCGCCCGAGTCGCTCCTTCACGGATTGGACTTCGGCACTGTCTAGCGCGTTTTGAAGGGGGACGGCAGGGGGGAGGCTGATGATCTGGTGGCGGAGCCCGTCCGCGCGTGATCGCGCTTCGGCGAGGCGTGCGCGAAACGGCTCACTGCGATCGGCTTCGGCGGCGAGGGTTTCGCGTAGACGCGCGGCGGCCTCGACATCGGAGCACACGAGGAGAAGGTCACATCCAGCTTCGATTGCCAAGACCCCGGCTTCTTCGATGGTGTAGCGTTCGGTAATGGCGTTCATCTCGAGGTCGTCCGAGAACACGGCGCCCTCGAAACCCAGGTCTTCGCGCAGGAGCTCGACGATGGCCGCCCGTGACATGGTTGCCGGAACGTCCGAGTCGACGGCATCGAATACGACGTGCGCCGTCATCATCGATGGGATCCGCTGAGCTGCCGCCCGAAAGGGCCGTAGCTCCACGTCGTTCAATCGAGCGCGGTCGTGGCGGAGGTGCGGGAGGGCGAGGTGGCTGTCGAGGTCGGTGTCGCCGTGCCCTGGGAAGTGTTTACCGCAGGACAGAACACCGCCGTCGTGCAGTCCGTCGGCAAACGCCAGTGCCTGCTCGATCACCGCATCAGGCGTTCGGCCAAACGCCCGATCGCCGATGACGGGATTGTCCGGGTTAGTGTCGACATCGAGGACGGGCGCGAAGTCCAAGTTGATCCCGATCGCCCGCAGCTGCCTTCCGAGGACCCTTCCTGCGTCGCGCGTCAATCGAGGGTCTCCCGCTGCAGCGAGGGTTCGCATCGGAGGTAGCTCGATAACCGGCTCCCTGAAACGCGCAACGCGCCCGCCTTCTTGATCGACGCAGATGAGCATCGGGAGTGCGGGGTCGGTGCCAGCGGTGCAGGTGGCGATCAGTTCGGCTGCCTGCTCCGGGTCGTCGATGTTGCGGCCGAACAGGATCAAACCCGCTACGCTCCCCTCGGTCACCCAGCGGCGAACCGTGGCGGGGGCGGCGAGCCCCCCAAATCCGCAGACGATTACATTGCCCGCCATTCGTTCGAGCTCGTTCATTTGTTGGGGGACGGTAGCATTGGTCTTAGATTGCTGTCAGGGCGGGTTGTTGCTACAAAGCGGTTACTACCTCTTTGCCCTGGCGGGCTTTGGAATTCGATGACCCGAGTTATAGATACTGACTTCGGTCGACGAGAAGACGAAGAGCGACGCGACCTCACCGAGGATCCGCCTGAGCCCCTAGTCTACGCCTACGCGATTCCGCGGAGGCTCGTTGACCCAGATGCCGCGAAAGTGATTCGCCGCCTCAACCGACACGGCCACACCGCCTATCTCGTGGGTGGTGGCGTGCGCGACCTGATGCTCGGGCGAAAGCCCAAGGACTTCGACCTCGCGACGAGTGCGCGTCCCTACGAAGTGCGCGACCTCTTTCGCAACTGCCGCGTGATCGGCCGGCGCTTCCGCTTGGCGCATGTCTTGTTCTCTGGCGGAAAGATCATCGAGGTTGCGACCTACCGACGAGACCCTTCCCAGCACTTCGAGGTCATCAAACCCAAGATCGCAAAAAAGATTCCGCTCTGCGCGGGTCCCGAGCCCGTCCGCTTGATCCCTTCGCGACGGGCGATCACCGAGGGCGAGGACACGGATCTGTTGATCACGAACGACAACGTCTTTGGCGAACCGCACGAGGATTCGATTCGACGCGATTTCACCATCAACGGCTTGTTCTACGACCTCGAGCGTGGCGAGGTGATCGATTTTGTCGGTGGCGTGGCCGACCTCGAGGAGCACTTGCTCCGCACGATCGGCGATCCGAACGTGCGCTTCCGCGAAGACCCGGTGCGCATCCTTCGCGCGATCAAGTTCAGCGCGCGCCTCGACATGGGTCTCGACCCCGAGGTCTACGACGCCATGGTTCGTCACCGAGGGGATCTTCGTCGTGCAGCTGCGCCGCGGGTGCTCGAGGAGATTCTGCGCTTCCTCCGCGGGGGCGCCGCCCACCGCTCGGTGTTCCTTTCCTGGGACGTGGGCGTGCTGAGCGAGATTCTCCCCGAGCTGGCGTCTTTCTTGGACGACGACCTCGAAGGCGCATCGCTGACCTTTGGGCGCTTGAAAGCCGTGGACGCGCTCGCTGCCGAGGACCGGATTCCGGGCGACGCCGTTCTGCTGGCGGCGCTCTTGCTCGGACCGATCGACGAGGCCCTCGATGGTGTCTCCGATGTTCCGGTAGCGTACGAAGAGTTCATTCGAGAGCTCTCCCTTCGACTATCCCTCCCACGGCGCCTCAAAGACCGCATCCGCTTGCTCATCATGGCGCAGCGGCGTCTTCGCACGGGGCGTATCCAGTCGATCGCGCGGCGCGAATACTTCGGCGACGCAGCGACGTTGTTCGCGCTCGATTGTATGGCCCGTGGCGTAGACCTTCCTGCGTGGGCCCACGAACCGAGCGACGCGGTCTACGACGACGAGCCCCGCCCTCGCCGCCGTCGCCGGCGTAGACCCCGCAACTAGTTGTCGCTGTTGTCGACGATGAGCTCGAAGGAGCGTTGGTTCACGTCCGCGTCGTCGGCGTCGGGGAGGGCGGCCGAGAGGTTGGTGACCACGAACAGTAGTTGGCGCGTGGCGTCGTCGATCTCGATGGGCAGATAGGCTCTGGGCGTCGGGCCCGTGTGCGGAGATGCGATACGGCGAATCTCGTGGCCATGGTCATCGAGCTGGACCGCCACGAAGGACCAGCGAACGCCGTACTCGCCGCGCAGCCACGCACGGAGACGTGGGCTGCCGTTCCAGACGCCCGCATTCATCACGATGTACGCGCTGCCGAACGATTCGAGCGGGCGACTCGCGATCACCCGGCTAGGAAGGCGCGTCATCTGCCGCGAAACCGGGACCCGCGCATCGCCATCGAGTGCAGCGATAGCCGCATTCCTCGACTCCCCGCGCCCGACGAACCATCGGAGGACGGCGAGCTCTTCGACATTGTCGAGGAGGCGATCGCCGCTTTTTTCGACCGCCGATTCCGTGGCGGACCAAAGATCTGGATCCGCGCGGAGTCCCGTCCCCTCCCAGGTGCGCTGGCTTGCGAGCCCCCAAACGTCGCGCACGAACTGACCGGGCGCCGCGTCGTGCCGCGCCGATAGATACGCGAGCCAAAGCGCGCCGCCCGCGCCATCGCCGGCGGCGCCGGTGACCCACGACCGAAACGGCTCCGCCTGCTGGCGGGTCACGGCTTCATCGCATCCGAGCTCGCCGGTCAGCTCCCACGTCAACCAGGCGATGGTCGCGCGCCGCCACGTCCTTGTCTCGGCAGGGTCCAGGCTCAGCAGTAAGGCGTCCGCGTAGGCCGCGGTCACGCACGCATCGAGCATGGTGGTCGGCGTGGCTGGGCTCAGCACCGCGAACGTCGAAGCCCGGTCGAGATAGGTCCACGATACCATGCCGTCCGAGTAGGCGTTGGGGGGGAGGGAGGCCGTGAGATACAGATCGACCTCGGGTCCGCCGCCCAGGTCGCCATCGGAGATTGGCGAGGGCCAACCCATCGTGTCGAGCCGCGCCCGCGCATGCTCCAGCGCGGTCATGGCCAGCCGCATGGTCTGCTCATCGACGTTTGGATCGGCGTGAACGCTCAGCAGCGCGTACGGCGAGCGGAGTACCAGAGACGCGGCGCGAGGGCGCTGTACCCGGTTGGGGGCGGCGGTCCTAGGCCCCTTCCATACAGGCAAGCTCATGGAAACGATCGCCTTCGCCATCTCGTCCGCCCCGAGCGGATCGCCCTGCGCTTGCGCGTTTTGCGTCTGCAGGGCGATCGCGAGAGCGATGCAGACGAGGTTTGATTTCACCCAGGGCATTTGACACGATCGGCCTATACCTTCTACATCCCATCTGAAGGGGGACGCATGCACGACGGCCGTTTCGATCCTAGCGGCTTTTACGAGTTCAATCTGACCGATGGAATGGTTCGCGCCCGCACGGGGGAGCGCGTGGTCATCCTGAGTGAAGATGTGCTCTCCTCTTTGGTCGCGGCCGCTGCGCGTGACGGCGATCTCACTCCACTTCGGCGGTTGGGCGAGCTGCTTGGCGAGCAAGTGCTCGGCGGCTTGGACCGCCCCGCGTCGGTACTCTCGCCCGAGGCGATCCTCGGTCACGCTTCGGCAGTGACCGCGCTCTTCGGATGGGGACGGCTCGCCTTCGAGCGCTGGGGCTCCGCACTGGTGGTTGCGTTGCGTGATAAACCGGAGCTCGACGACGACGAGCTCGGCGCGGCAGCGCTGCTCGGCGGCATGTTCTCCGAGGTCTCCCAACGCCAGGTGTCTTGCGTCCCGACCGGTGATTCTAAGTTCATCATGGTCGACTTCGAAGTTGCGGAGACCGTTTGGGGTTGGTTCAAAGACGGAGCAGACTTGCCTGCGATAGTAGGCATGCTCGAGGCGAAGAGGGCATCATGAGCGACCGCGAAGACAGGCTTCGGTCTCTGCTCGACAAGGTTCGGGCCAAACGCCCCGACGAACGTGCCACTCGGGCGGCAGACGCCCTCGATCGCATCCGGACTGCTTCGGGCACCACCGCCGCTGTTCACGTTCAATCCTCGCGCCCCGCGCCGGTTCCGAGCTCTGTTCCGACGCGACTGCCGGCGTCGCCGCTGCCTGAGCCACCTACCTCTCCGGCGCTGGAGAGTCCGACGCGCTACTCGTCCCAGCCACCTCGCGTCGAGCGCCCGCTTTCGATCGGACCCCGCGCGCGGGTCTCATCAGGGGCGCCCGCCCCGGCATCGCAGTCGGGACGCCCCGAGTCGATTCGCCCGCAGAGCGTTGCGCCCACCGGACAGCCTGTCGTGTACGCGACGGATCCGCCCGAGTTGCCACGGGCCAAAACGTTCGGGGATCTCCTCGAGCTGACCCTGTCGTTGCGGCCCCGGTAGATGCTCCTCGTCGTCGACGTCGGCAATACCCACACGGTGCTCGGCCTGTACGACGGAGAACGCCTAGTCCATGATTTCCGAATCCAGACGGCTCAGGGCCGCACGAGTGACGAGCACCATGTCCTGCTGCTCAACCTGTTGGAGCTCGCCGGGGTCAAGCGATCGGACGTGCGCGCGAGCATCCTCGCTTCCGTTGTCCCGTCGTTCAACGACACCGTGATCGATGCCGTCGACCGTGCCTTCGATCACGAGATCATGATCGTGGGCCCCGGGATCAAGACCGGCATGCCGGTGCTGTATGAAAATCCACGCGAGGTAGGTGCCGACCGCATCGTGAATGCGGTCGCGGCGTTCGAGCGGGTCGGCGGCGCCGCAATCGTCGTTGATTTCGGAACGGCGACGACCTTCGACTGTATCTCGAACAAGGGCGAGTACCTCGGAGGCGCGATTGCGCCTGGGATGCAGATCAGCGCGAACGCGTTGTTCTCCCGAGCCGCCAAATTGCCTCGCAGCGAGATCGCCCGCCCGCCGCGTGCCATCGGGCGCAATACCGTTCACTCGATGCAGGCGGGGATCGTCTTCGGCTATGTCGCCTTGGTCGATGGCCTCGTGCGGCGTCTGACCTCCGAGATGGACACCGAGCTCACGGTCATCGCGACCGGCGGTCTCGCAGCCCTCATCGAGCCAGAGAGCGAGACGATCGACGAGGT
>CBDURI010000081.1:0-9846 GCA_965369435.1 uncultured bacterium | reverse complement strand
GTTTACGAGGATGGGATGGAACGGGTTCCGATGACCCCAGAGGGGCATGCTGCTCTCACCGCCGAGCTCGTCGCGCTCAAAGCGCAGCGGCCACAGATCTCGCAGGAAATCGGGATTGCCCGCGACCACGGTGATCTCAAGGAGAACGCCGAGTACCACGCTGCCAAAGACAAACAAGGCATGTGTGAGGCCCGGATTTCGGTCATCGAGGACACGCTCTCTCGCGCCGACGTAATCGACACGTCGAAGCTCGGGGGAGACAAAGTGAAGTTCGGAGCCTTCGTCGATCTCGAAGACGTCGACAACGGCAAGGTCGTCACCTATCGCCTGGTCGGCCCAGACGAGTCGGACCTCGAGCAGGGCAAGATCTCGATCACCTCTCCCGTGGCGCGCGCCATCGTCGGCAAGGAAGTCGGCGACGAAGTGCGTGTCCAAACTCCGGGCGGCGTTCGCAACTACGAGGTCAGCGACGTCCGCTGGGACTGAGGAGGAGCCTACGCTGCTCGACCATCCTGTCGAAACGTTGCCTGGGATCGGGCCCACGACGGGGGCTCACCTGCGCAAGCGCGGGTACGAGTCGGTGGGGGACCTGTTGTGGTTGCTGCCGAAGGGCTACGACGATCAACGACGCCCAACACCGATTCACGCCATTCGCGACGGAGACTACGTCGTCGTCGAGGGCGTGGTTCGAAGGGCTCGGTCCTTTCCGCGCGGCGGCCACATGGGATTCGAGGCTCGGCTCGAACCGCCCGAGGAGTCGCCGGAGCCTTCCGAGCAGGACGGCTATCGCGAGCTCAAGCTGATTTGGTTTCGCGCGATTCCGGGCCTTGGCAAACGTTTCGTCGAAGGTGAGACGGTTCGCGTCGCCGGCAAGGTTCACGACTATCGCGGCACTGCGACGATCGCGCATCCCGAATCGCTAGCCGCTGACGTGCCGGGGACCATCGAGCCCCGGTACCCGGAGATCCCCGGCGTTCGGCGCAAGGCCCTCCGGCGGGCAGTACGTGCTGCGGTCGACCGCGCCGTCGCCGAGGTCCCCGACCTGATTCCGCCTGCGCTACGCGTCGAGGTGGGCGCAGGCACCGTCGGCGAGGCGCTTGCGGCCATCCACATTCCGGACCCAGCGACCTTCGATGCAGAGGCCCAAGTCGAGCTGACGACGCCGGCGCATCGCAGGCTTGCTCTCGAGGAGCTCGTCTTGTGGGAAGTAGCTCTTCGACGGAGGCGTGCCACGGAACGAGGCGGCTTGGCGCGGGCGTTCGAGATCGAGCCGGCGGTTTCGTCGGCGTGCCGCGCCTTTCCCTTTCACCTCACCCAAGCGCAGCAGGGGGCCGTTGCGGAGGTGAGCGAGTCGCTGACAAAGGAGACCCCGATGCGCCGTTTGCTGCAGGGCGACGTGGGTTGCGGCAAGACGGCTGTCGCGATGGTGGCCTGTGCGCAGGTCGCAGCTGGCGGGGCGCAGACCGTCTTTTTGGCGCCGACCGAGCTACTGGCCGACCAGCATACGGAAACGTTGAGGGCCACGGCCGAAGAGCTTGGTCTCCGCCTCGGTCTGTTCACCGGCGCCCTGAGCAGGGACCAGCGCCGCTCGATGCTCGACCGCATGGCCACCGGAGCCCTCGATCTCGTCGTCGGAACGCACGCCCTTCTGAGCGGCGAAATTCGCTTCGCCGACCTCGGTCTGGTCATCGTCGACGAGCAGCATCGCTTCGGTGTCGCGCAGCGCCTTCGCCTCGGCACGCGCGGCTCGACGCGACGGCCGCATCTTCTCGTCATGACGGCAACGCCGATTCCTCGAAGCCTCGCGTTGGTTCTTTACGCGGGGCTCGAGCTGACCACCATCAAGGAGAAGCCGCCCGGCCGTGTTCCGGCGACCACCAAGATGGTTTCGCGCACGCAGCGTGCCACCGTGTTTCGCCAGCTCGAACGGGCGCTCCGCGCGGAGGGCCGGGCGTTCGTCGTGTGTCCGGCCATCTCCTCTTCACAGGAGCTCATCGGTGTCGATCGCACCTACGATGAAATGAAGGCACGCTTTGGCGACGACCGCGTAGGCCAGATCCACGGTCGCCTTTCGGGAGATGAGCGTCGAGCGTTGATGCAGGAGTTTCGAGAAGGCCAGATCCAGGTCTTGGTTGGGACCACGGTGCTGGAGGTCGGTGTCGACGTTCCGGCGGCCAACATCATGGTCGTCGAGCAAGCCGAGCGCTTCGGGCTCGCACAGCTTCATCAGCTTCGGGGGCGCGTCGGGCGAGCCGGGCAGCGAAGCGCGTGCCTGCTCACGTTTGGCGAGCCGCTATCCGTCGACGCCGAAGCCCGTCTCCAGGCGCTTTGCGACAGCGATGATGGCTTCCGCCTCGCCGAACGAGATCTGGAGCTGCGAGGGCCGGGTCACCTTTTCGGGTACCGCCAGTCGGGGGCCAGCGGGCTGCAGTTTGCGAATCTCGCCAAGGATCAGGGCCTGCTGAAGGAGGCGGGAGATCTGGCAGATCGCATCATCGGGGCCGATCCCGATCTATCTGCCCCCGAGCACGGCGCGGCTCGTTCGGCCGTGGAGCGCTGGGAACGCAACGCGGCGGTCCGCGAAGACGCCGGGTGAGGGCCCAATCGCGGTTCGCGGGCTTCTTGACGGTTTCGCGGGACCCAGGTAGTTCCAAATTATGCCGCTGGTTCACCACACGCAGCGCGAAGTCACGCTCAAGCTCGTCTACTACGGCGTCGGCCTCGGCGGCAAGAGCACCAACCTCGAGATCATCCACGCCCAAACGCGGCCGGAGTTCCGAGGCAAGCTCGTCTCGGTGAACACAGAGGCCGAGCGCACGCTCTTCCTCGACTTCCTGCCGCTCCAACTCGGGAAGTTTCGCGGCTACACAGTACGTCTTCATCTGATTTCGGTTCCAGGGCAAATCGCCCAGGACTCCACGCGCCAGATGGTGCTCCGCAACGTCGACGGCATCGTGCTCGTCGTCGACAGCCAAGCCGACGCGATAGAAGGTAACAACTACGCTATCCGCAATCTCGACTACAACCTGCGCCAAGACGGAACGGACCCGGATCGAATTCCAATGGTCGTCCAATACAACAAGCGCGATCTCCCGGGCATCCTCGACGTCGAAGAGCTGGGTGAACGGCTTGGTGTTCCGGAGGGCGTTCCCGAGCTCGTGTCTTCGGCACGTGATGGCTGGGGCGTTTTCGAAACCGTGAAATCGATCGTGCGTGTGTGCATGCATCAACTCGGCGATCCGAGCTTACGAGATGAAGGTCGAGTGGAGTGCTTGCTCGAAGAGCCGCGCGCACGGTTCTACCCGAGCGGCCCGGTCTCGATGATTCACGCCATCGCGCCGCAAGAAGAAGAGCAAGAGCTGGAGCTGGACGAGCTCGAGCTCGTGAGCGGCTAGGCCGATGAAACCGTCCGGCGCAGAGTCCGTCGCCGATCGCGTGCGGACCGTTGCGCCGACGATCCAAATGCTCCCCGTGCGTACCCCGACGCTGCCGCCCGCGACCCACACCAACACCTTCTTGGTCGGCACGAAAGAGGCCGTGCTGATCGAGCCAGCTACGCCGTATCGGGAAGAGCAGGACATGATGGTGCAGTGGGTCCAATCCGCCCGTTTGCGGGGCGTCGAGCCCGTGGCGATCCTCGCGACGCACCATCATCCCGACCACGTCGGCGGCGCCATGGCCCTTCGGGAACGCTTGCAGCTCCCGCTGTGGGCCCACGCCATGACCGCCCAGCGTCTCGACGGCATCGTCGAAGTCGACCGCTTAATTCAAGAAGGCGAACGGATCGACCTCGACGGCCCGACGCCGACCGCTTTGACCGCACTGCACACCCCAGGCCATGCGCCTGGACATCTGTGTTTCATCGACGAGGCGACGGGCATCATGATTGCCGGTGACATGGTCGCCTCGGTCGGCACCATCATTGTCGAGCCCACCGACGGCGACATGCTCCTGTACCTCGAATCGCTCCGAAAGATGTCCGCGCTCGAACCCGCCGGGTTGCTGCCAGCGCACGGCGACTTGATTCAGGATCCGCAAGCGATCCTGAGCTTCTACATCGAGCATCGATTGATGCGCGAACGCAAAGTGCTCGACGCACTCGAGGCACGCGCCAAGGCGTCGCGGCCGCGGCACTTGGTCGCGAATGCGTATGCCGACACCCCAAAGGCCCTGTGGCCCCTCGCGCTCCGCTCGATCGAAGCCCATCTGATCAAGCTCGAGCGAGAAGGACGCGTGGTCAAAGAGGGCGACCGCTGGGCGCCGACCCTCAGCTGACGACCCTAGGAGCAGCAGAAGATGCGGACGCCGACTGCGACCTGCGCACCGAAGCCCGCCAAGAACGCCATGGTTCGAACGCCCGTCCAGCCGAACGCGCCTGCCGGGAAGTGAACGAGGCGCGCCCAGAAGTACACCTGCGAAGCCAGCAGGATACTCGGGTCATCGCCCTTGCCCATGGCGTAGGCGACGAGAACCAGGGTCGCGAAGATCGCGAGGTTCTCAACAGCGTTGTAGTGCGCCCGCTTCGCCCGCTGCGCCCAAAGCGCCTGCCTGGCTTCATCCTCCGGGCCCACCGGCCGCATCGACCCGAGGACACCCAACGTGGCCATTCGCTCCAAGACATAAGGAACCCAGAACAAGGCGGTCATCAGTGCCGCAGCTGCCAGCCATTCAAGTGCACTCATAGGATCCTCCCATTCAGAACGCCCAAAGCGTCCAGGACCCGTATGATGGCCCACACCGCTTCGTTACGTAAGCGTTCTCTCACCCCATCGAATTCAACGACCAATCATACCGATGATACTCGAACGCGTAGTCGGCTTTGAACGCAGCCTCCAACGCCTCCCGCTGTTCGCCTCGGGCGTGCTCGACCAGAAAAAGCTTCACACCGGCGGTCCTCCCGAAGTCGCTTTGGTAGTAGCGAAAAATGATCGGGACGCGGACCACGCGACTGGCGTCGTCCACCTCGACGTCCGATGCCACGTAGTTGAGCGCCGCCAGCTCGAGTTGGGCATCTAGCTTCGACGCCTCGTAAAAGGCTACCGGTGGACAGCTCGTCGATGCGCATACCAGCGCCGCGTGAATCCTCGGATCGACATGGGAAGGGCACAACGCGAGCCGTGGGTCGTCGTCATCGAAGAGGCGCGCGCCTGTTGCGGGGTGGGGCGCGTTGCGTCGGAGGACGCCGTTTTCGATTTCATCTAGGGTGAGTACGAAGTCGCCGACTCGGTACGCGACCACGCCGAAGAAGGACGGGACTTCCATCACCGATGCCCGGATTCCGAGCGCGAGCACGCCGTGGATGGAGAGCACGTTGTAGAGATTGATCCAAAAGGCGATGCGCGTGGCGTCGTCGGTCATCTCCGTGGGGTCGATCGTATGGAGTAGGCCGGTGGCCTGCTTCATCTCCTCGAAGGTGGGTGAGTCGCGCAGCTTCGAGTAGTCGACGTGGCCGCTCTCATCGAGCGCTTCCTGTTTCAGCTCGTTTCGAAGCTTTCGGAGTGCTTCGGCCACCTCGGTAGGCGAAGCGCCCGCGGCGGCGGACACCTCGTCATTGAGGACCTTGCGCGAGAGCCACTGCTTGGGCACCAACGCCTTGGCGAGCTCGGCGGGATTGCGTGCGCGTCTCAGTATGTCGCTGGCGTCGCGAAGCTGTCGGAACCAGGAGTCGGCCATCTCACCTCAGCGTACGGCGCAACGCAGGTTTCGTCACTCCGTGACCGAATTCGGTAGGCGTACGATGGCCCCAGGTGATGTTTCGAGTGGCCTCACGGTGACGGAGCCTGCGGTCCAATCCTCGCCGGCCACCGGATGTCTCGCGGTGATCCAAGCAGAGCCCGCAGGGACGCCACGCAATCGGAACTGACCTCGCCCGTCCGTCCGCGTTGCGCGCTCCCATCGCGGAGGGTCGCCCCATGTGACCTCGGCGTTCGAGACAGGCTCGCTTCGCGTGTCCAACACCTCCCCCTCGACGACGCCCCCCGGCCGCAGTCGGATGGTAGCGAGCTCCTGGGGACGGTCGACGTAGTGTGGTGGCTCGAGCACGACGCGCCGGCTCTGCGACTCGTAGTCTCGGTGGGAAAAAGAAATGTCATACGTTCCGGTCGGCGCACGGCGAAACACGAAGCTTCCGTCGCTTCGAGTGCTGGTGTCTCGCGTGATCGGACCGTCGAGGCGAATCGCGACGCCTCGAAGAGCGTCGCCCGTCCAGTCATCGAGCACTTCACCGAGGAATGTGACGCCGGATGACATCACGACGCGTACGCCGTCCAAAATTTCGATCTCGGAGATCCGGACCGGGCTGAACGCGGGATGCTCGGCACTCAGGTCGAAGGGAGGCTCTGGCAGGGCAGGAACCGAGAAGGTCCCGTCGTAATCCGACTTCGCGGTTCGCTGGATCGGTGTTTGAGGGCTTGTCGGCGAAACGGTGAGCAACGCGCCGCTCACGCCCAACCCCCGTTCGTCGACGACGCGCCCGCGCAGGGTGTAGAGCGCGCTCGATAGCGCCAGCTCGACAGTGACGCGCCCCCCCTCTTCGATCACGAGCGACTCGCGGACGGGAGGTAGATCGTACGGCAGAGCCGTCACGCTGACCTCACCGCGCACGCCTCGAAACGAAAACGACCCGTCTGACGCGGTCACGGACATTCGCGGAAGCCGGTCCGTCGGGGTCCGAAGCTCGACGGGGATGCCTTCGAGGCCATTGCCGCGCTCATCGACAACGCGGCCGGCGAGCTCCGCGCCAGAGCGCATGGTGATGGCGACGTCCGAACGGGTTGCGCCAGGGCCGACGTGCACGCGCTCGGATTCTGCCGGCGCAAAGTCGTCATGGCTCGCTGCGATCGTGTATGGACCGGGACGCAAGTTCGGCAGGGCGAACGCGCCGTCGTGGCCAGTCGTGACCTGCTGGACGAACGCGAGCATCCCGGCCCCTCGGGCCGAGATCGGTGGAACCGGTCCCGAAGTCACCCCGAGTGAGTCGCCGGGGCCAGGTGCAGCAACACGCACGTGTCCTTCAGCAAACGCGCGGATGAGAGCCCCTGCGACTCCCAATCCTCGCTCGTCGAGGACGCGACCTTCGATGCGAGAGGCGCGCTCGAGCCGAACCCTCATCACTGGCTCGTCCGGACTGCGCCGCAGAGGCCCGGCCGAGACGTACCCGTTCGCGACGACGTACAAGCTATGGTCGTCACCGACGACCCCGGAAAGCTCGAATCGCCCACGGTCGTCGCTCCAGGTGCGACGGCTGTGAAGTCCCAGCATACCGGTGGCGACCGTCACCTCCGCGTCGGAGATCGCCCGTTCGGTGTGGGCATCGACGATCTGACCGACAAGGGTCCATCCCCTCGCGAGCTGTATCCCGAAAGCGCGGCGGGCCCCCGCGTCCAGGATCAGTCCCTCCACAGGAGGAGCGACCAGCTCCCCGCTGGACGCTCGGAGCTCATAGATCCCAGCCGGGATGTCTGGCCAATGAAAGCGTCCGTCCGCCTGGCTCCGGATGGTGCGAGCAGGCCAACACCCGCTTCCCGCGAGCGAGATGGTTGCCCCCTCGAGAGGCCGCCCCCCTTCGTCGTAGATTCGCCCGTCGAGTGTCGCGAACCCCGCATCGGGCTCCCCAGCGGGTGCTGCTGCTCTCCCAAGGGGCCCCCGCGCTTCTGAGACGAGATGTGCGTTCGGCGCGTAGGTGCCTGGAATTACAAAAGTCCCGAGCACCAAAAGCCCAGTGATTGCGCCCGCCACTCGCATCCAGCTTGGTTTTATCGTTGATCGCTGCTGGGGGCGAGGCCGCATTGTTGCGACACCCGGGGAGCAATGCTACATCGCGACTCCTTCAGAACTCGGAAACCGGCCATGGCACAGACATGTGATTTCTGCGGTAAGAACCGCCATAAAGCTCACAAGGTGAGCCACTCGAACCACAAGACCAGGAAGTGGCAGCAGCCCAACCTGCAGTCGATTCGGGCGCTCATCAATGGCCAGATCCAACGCGTCTCTGCCTGCACGCGCTGCATTCGCTCGGGTAAGGTTGTCAAGGCCGCCTAGACGCCCACAGGCACCGCTCCCCCCGGGCTGCGATCCGGCTTCGATCATTCTGACGTTCCCTGTCGCGCCCGAGCATGCGGGCCAGCGCCTGGATCGGTTCATTCAGCACCGGATTCCGAGGCTCTCGAGAACGCGCGCACAGCAGATCGTGCGCTCTTGCGCCTATCGAGCCGACGGTACGCGCCGCCGCCCGAGTGAACGCGTTCGGGCTGGCGAGCACGTGGTGCTGGTCCGCCCCGCCTTCGAGGAGCCCAACGTGCCCCTTCACTTCGACGTTCTTTACGAGGATGACGCGATCCTGGCAGTCGATAAGCCCTCTGGGCTTCCGGTCCATCCGTCTGCGACCTATCACAAGAACACGCTGACCTATCTCCTTCGGCAGCGCTTCGGCCAGAACGCGCCACAGATCGCCCACCGGCTCGACCGTGAGACCAGCGGCCTGCTGCTCTGTGGCCGCACCCGTGAGGCCGAGCGCGACCTCAAGATCGGCTTTGAAAATCGTCGCGTGAGCAAGCGCTATCTAGCGATCGTCCGCGGTGTCATGCCGGATGACGAGGGCCGAATCGAGCTCCCGATGGACCAGGCCAAAGAGGGCCTGCACATCTTGATGGAGGTGACGCCGGAAGGGGAGGGGTATCCATCGGTCACGCGCTACCGGGTCGTCGCGCGACGGGACGACGCTACATTGGTGTCGCTCGCGCCGGAGAGTGGCAGGCAGCATCAGCTACGCGTGCACCTGAGCGCGGTCGGCTTCCCGATCATTGGCGACAAGCTCTACGGGCCCGAGGGCCCTCAACCGTTTCTCGACTACATCGAGACCGGCATGACCGACGAGCTCCTGCAACGGCTTGGGCACGATCGTCAGGCCCTCCACGCCTACGAGCTCGAGTTCATGCATCCCACCAAGCACGAGCCGATGACGCTGAGGGCGCCCCTCGCGGAGGATCTCGTCGATCTCTGGGGCGGGGCCCTCGACGCGGCGGCCTTTGCAGCCGTCTGGGCGTGCTAGGGTCGACGTTGTGCGCGTGCTGATCGCAGCCATCGCTTGCTGGGGGGTCGGGTGTGCCGGTGCATCATCCAACGCGCCCACAACCGATTTTCAGCCCTCCGATGTCTCACTGTTCGACAACGCTGTCGATCTCGTGGACGCGCCCGTCATCGTCGAGGGACAGTGGAGTGGCGCGTTCGAGCTGCGGGTGGCGCGGGCAGACCTCATCGCGGTGGTCGCGGTCGACTCGTTGAGCTCCGACCTCGTCAAACGACGATCGGCCTATCGGCTTACCGTCAGGGTCCGGGATCGGCTCAAGGGGACCTCCTCGACCGAGCTCGTGTTGCGTGTCCGGGACGACGAGGCCGGGTACCAGAGTGTCCGGGTCAACGAGGACCGGCTTCTCCACAACCCCTTCGTGGCGTTCATCAAATGGGAAGCGGCCGCGGGGTCGCCGGACCTCATCGCGCACTGGCACCTGTCGCCCGATTCCGGGGCCGTCCGGGACAAAGTCGAATTTTTCCTTCGCCAGCCGGTGAGGGATTCCCACACCGAAGTCGAGGTAGTCGAGCCCTAGCTTGGAGTTCGACGTAACCTCGGTCCCCATCGTAGACTAAGCACGGAGTAATGCAGATGCGTATTTGGCCTCTAGTTTTGATCTTGTCCCTCACCTCTTCCCTGGCAGGACTGGCCGGATGCGAGCGGGGCGCTCCAGCGCCCAAGGCGAGCGAGCATGACCACTCGCAGCACCAGCACGATCACGTGGCGGCCGGAGCCGCGGCCGCAGAGAAGGCCGCCGACGCGCCCGTGGGCCCAAG
>CBDURI010000080.1:0-9895 GCA_965369435.1 uncultured bacterium | reverse complement strand
GAAGCCGGGGACCCCTCGGGCCTCCGAAATCATTCACCTCTCTCAGCTCGATCAGACGTTCCGGTGCCCCTTCGGGGTTGTTCGTCTGGGGAGGGGGCAGTTCAACCGAAAGGAGAAATGAGCAATGGTCGAAACTACCCATGAGATCCAGGAAGCGCCCGAGTTGGCGGCCCTGGGCAGCCCCGATGTCGCGTCGGGTGACCTACCGATCGGCCTCCGGGCCCTCATCGACGCCGGCGTGCACTTTGGTCATCAGACCAAGCGCTGGAACCCACGGATGCGCCCCTATATCTACGGCGCCCGCAACGGGATTCACATCATCGATCTCGACCAGACCGCAGAGCTTTTCAAGCGCGCCTACGCGTTCATCGCCGATACCGTTGGACGCGGCGGCCACGTGCTCTTCGTCGGGACCAAGCGTCAGGCAGCAGAGGTCGTCCGCGAAGAAGCCGAGCGTGCTGGTCAGTACTTCGCGACGGGCCGTTGGCTCGGCGGCACGCTGACCAACTACCGCACCATGAAGGGCGGCATCGATCGGCTCCGCAATATCGAGCAGCAGATAGAGGATGGCAGCATCGATTCCCTGCGAAAGAAGGAAGCACTGTCGATTCGTCGCGAGGGCGAGAAGCTGGAGAAGTATCTTGGTGGCATCAAGATGATGAACGGTCTCCCGTCGGCGCTCTTCATCATCGACCCGCACAACGAGCACATCGCCGTCAACGAGGCGCGCAAGCTCCACATCCCGATTGTCGCGCTCACGGACACCAACTGTGATCCCGACCTCATCGATTTCGTGATCCCTGGCAACGACGACGCGATTCGCTCCATCAAGTTGATCTCCTCCCGCATCGCCGATGCGTGCATTGAAGGCAGCCAGCAGCGGCGGGACTTCCTGCAGCATGAAGGTGCCCAGGCTCCCGCTTCGGGCGACGGCGTGCACGTCGAGTTCGCTCGCAAGCGCGGCGCGGCGCCCACAACTCCCGAAGGGAAAGCTTGATGTCGGACGTTAGCGCATCGATGGTCAAGTCACTTCGCGACCGCACCGGCGCCGGCATGATGGCGTGCCGTGACGCGCTTCGTGAGACCGCGGGCGATGAGGACAAGGCGATCGAGATCATTCAGAAGAAGGGTCTCAGCAAGGTCGCGAAGAAGGCTGGCGCCATCGCAGGCGACGGCCTCGTCCATGCATACATCCATGGCGCGGGCCGGGTGGGCGTCCTCCTCGAGGTCAACTGCCAGACCGACTTCGTGGCGCGTGGTGAAGACTTCCAGCAATTCGTCGAGGAGACCGCCATGCAGGTGGCCGCCGAGAGCCCGCTTTTCGTCAGCGAGGACGATATCCCGGAAAGCGAGATCCTTTCTCGCACGGCGATCTTCCGCGGCCAGCTCGACGAGGAGGCCAAGGCCACCGGCAAGGAAAAGCCGGCCGCCGCGATCGACAAGATCATCGAGGGCAAGCTCGCCAAGTGGAAGAAAGGCGCCTGCCTGCTCGACCAGACGTCGATCATGCATGACGACAAGACCATTCGTCAGCTCCTCGAAACGCTCACCGTGAAACTCGGCGAGAAAATCAACGTTCGCCGCTTCTCCCGGTACGAGCTCGGCGAAGGGATCGAGAAAAAGAAAACGGATCTGGCGGCAGAGGTGGCTGAAGCGCTACAAGGCTCTTGAGTCATGACGAACGGGGCCAAGCTCACACGGGTATTGCTCAAGCTCTCGGGTGAGGTGCTTTCCGGCGGGTCCGCTGGAGCGAGCATCGAGCCGGACACCGTAAAAGCCATCAGCGAGGAGCTGGCCGAAGTCCACGCAAGCGGATGTCAGATCGGGCTCGTCATCGGAGGTGGCAACATTTTCCGTGGCCTCAAGGGAAGCGCCACCGGCATGGACCGCACCGCGGCCGACCACATGGGCATGTTGGCCACCGTCGTGAATGGCATCGCGCTCCAGGATGGGCTCGAGAAGGCCGGGGTCGACACCCGCATCATGAGCGCGCTCGAAATCAAGGCAGTGTGCGAGCCCTATATCCGGAGGCGGGCCGTTCGCCATTTGGAGAAGGGCCGGGTGGTGATTTTCGTGGCCGGCACGGGTAACCCGTACTTCTCGACCGACACGGCGGCCGCTCTTCGCGCGAT
Source organism: uncultured bacterium (assembly GCA_965369435.1). GTDB lineage: Bacteria > Myxococcota_A > Polyangia > Polyangiales > Houyiibacteriaceae > SG8-38. The sequence continues at coordinate 7,763 of CBDURI010000080.1, read as the reverse complement.
GGAGATTCACGCGGACGCATTGTGCAAAGCCACCAAGGTCGACGGCATCTACGACAAGGACCCGGTCCGTCACGACGATGCCAAGATGGTGCGACGAATGAGCTACGATCGGTTCTTGATGGACCGCGTCGGAGTGATGGATGCGACCGCGGTGGCGCTGTGTCGCGACAACGACCTGCCCATCCGGGTATTCAAGCTGACTGAGCCCGGCAACATAAAAAGGGTTGTCATGGGCGAAGACGTCGGTAGCCTAGTGACTGCGGAGGGTTGATCTCCGCCCGATTCGAGGAAACCGATGCTTGCTGAAACACTGGAAGAGTTGAGCGGGGCGATAGGCAAGGCGCACGAGTCACTCAAGCGCGATCTCTCCAAGATTCGCGCCGGTCGCGCCAATCCGGGCATCCTCGACGGCCTTCGAATCGACTACTACGGCACGCCCACTCCGCTCAAACAGCTCGCGTCGATCTCGGTGCCGGAAGCACGCATGATCGTCCTCAAGCCGTTCGATCGAACTCAGATGCAGCCCATCGAAAAGGCGATCATGGAAGCGCAGTTGGGCCTCAATCCGTCCAACGATGGCGAGATCATTCGTATCCCAATGCCCCCTCTCACCGAAGAGCGCCGCAAAGACTTGGTCAAGCTGGCTCGCAAGTCGGGTGAAGAGTGCAAGGTCGCGATTCGCAAGGCGCGGCATGAGGCCAAGGACATGATCGACAGTCTTCAAAAGGAAGGCGAAGTCGGCGAAGACGACGCCGATCGCGCTCGTAAAGAGCTCGAAGAGAAGGTCAAAGTCGGCACCAGCAGGGTCGACGAGATCGTCGGCAAGAAAGAAACCGACATCCTCGAGGTGTGAAGGGCCTCTAGAAAGGCCTCCCGAAATTCACGTAGAACTGCGCCCCGCCGCCCCGGTCGAAGCCGTACGCAAAGCCGAGACGGAGCGAGTACGGCTGCGTGTATCCAAGGGTGAAGTTCATTAGGATCTCGGCGCCCGTGCCCTTGCGAAAATCATTCAAATCGAGTGGCCCGAAGTAGGCGTCGCCGTAGTCGAAGAAGACCAGGCCGTACATGCGGTCGAAGAATACGGGTACTGTGCCCGGACCTCGCAGCACGCGCGTCAACGGGAACCGGTACTCGGTTTGAAGCAGGTGAAAACGGTCGCCGACGATCGAGAACGCCGGGTAGCCGCGCAGCGCCACTCCCCCGAGCTGTTCGAAGTTGAGGAGCTGCTCGATCAGCGAGGTGTCCGGGAAGCCGCCGAGGGCGAACATGCCGCGCTCTCCCCGGCTGTCTTCACCGGCGCCTCCGCCGTACCGAAGCGCGAGCACGTGGTGCTGGGCCCAGGGCATTTCGATGAACCGTCGAATGAACCAGGACGCTCGAATGCTCTTGAACTGACTGCCGATCCCTGGGTGCGCGAAGGACATCCCCGCCCCCAAAGAGCGCCCCTCCGACGGCGTGTAGTCGTAGATCTGCCGTCGCGCGTCGTTGTAGCTCCATGACAAGCCGATGTCGGCGTTCAGGCCGGTGGCCGGAATGATCGGTGGCGGATAGTTCGGATTGAGCGTTCCGTTGAATGTCGACAAGGAGCGCGTCCAGGTGACTCCGTAGCTCGCGCTCACTCGGTTGGAGTGAAACGAGCGCGGTATCACTTGGGAAACGCCGATTCGGCCGCCGTATGCGTCTTCGACATAGGGGAGGCGGCGGCCGTTGACCACGAAGCCACTTCGAGGGGTCACCCGCCGGAAGAAAGAGACCGACAGGTCAGGTGGCAGCCGTCGCAACGTGTATTGGAGGTCGGCGTTGACATAGCCTTCGGTCAAGCTGACTCCCAGGCGCGCAAAGAAGCTGTGGAACTGAGCGGCGTCCTCGCCGCGGGTGAAGATCCCGAGCTGGCGTCCGAACGCATCCTCCTCGAGGTCGATACCCCAGAATCGCGGGTACAGCGTTCTTGCGCCTACGTAGCGAGTGGAGAGATCGGCGATGAGCGCGTCGGCCTCGCTTGGGGGCGGCCGGTTGTCCACGTAGGGCGAAGCTGGCCGGCCGGTGTTGACGTCGAGGTCGAGCAAATAGATGTCGTACCCGCGGCTCGTGTACCCGATGTAGGCGAGGCGCTTGCCGTCGGGGGAGGGCGCAGGGGTGTAGGCGCCAGAGACGAGATTGGTGATCTGCGACACCTCGTCGGTTAGCGGCTCCCAGGCATAGATGTTGGCGATGCCGGTGCGGTCGCTCGAGAAATAAAGCAAGGAGCCGTCGGGCGACCAAGCGGGCCCCGTGTCCATCGCCCGGTCGTGCGTCACGCGTGTGATTCTGCGGGTGGCGAGGTCGATCACTTCGATGTCGCGATAGCCTCCCTTGCGCCAGGCGCTGTACGCGACCTTCGTCCCGTCCGGCGAGAAGCGTGGCGTGTACACCTGCTCGAACCGCTCGCTTCGAACCAGTACCTCCTGGGTTCCCTCGATGTCGTCGAGGCTCGCGATCCACAGGCTCTGGGTGCTCGAGTCATTCCGGACGTACGTGATCGCGTGACCACCCGGCGAAATGTCGGGGTAGCGCGCTCGAAGGCCCCGGGTCAGGCGTTTGCGACCCCACTGGCCGCGCGCGTCGAGCGTAAAAAGATCGTAGTAGCTGTAAACGTTGGCTTTGTAGGCATCGAAGGACTCGAAGTAGATCCGCCCCTTGGGGTCTACCGTGGGATAGCTTTCGCCGGCGCTCCTCACGATGCGCTCGACCGCGTCGCCGTTCGCCAAATCGAGCTCCCGGATCTGCGGGTCGTTGTGGCCGTCCTGCACGTAGTACAGCAGCCGATGGTCGTCGGCGAAGCGCAAGCCACGAACCGTTTCCCCGTGGAACGTGAGGCGACGCGCGTTCGTCGTGCCCTCCGCGCGAACCTCCGCGTCGACCTCGCCGTAGTGGCGGCGCATGTCGGCAATCCAGAGCGCGTAGAGCTCGTCGAATGTCTTCCCGGTCAGTCGCTTGCTCATCCGGTTGATGCTGAACGGAATGGCGCGGCTCCCGTACCACTTCGCCATTTGGTGGATCAGATCTTCACCGTACTCTCGGACGAGCCAGTTGATGAAGCGCGAGCCGTACAGGTACCAAACGTCGCCGTGTGGCCAATAGTCCGTTCGGTTGTTGAGCGTGTCGAAGTGCAGGATGTTGTCTTCGAGGACAGCCATGCGCATGTACATCTCGAACTGCGTGGATCGCAGCCGCCCACCGGCCGTCTCCGCAGACTCCAAGTAGGTTGCGATCCCCTCGATGATCCATCGCGGCTGAAGCATGTTGGGCGCCCAGACCTTGCCGAGGATTTCGTTGATGACCGCCGGCAGGCCGCCGATGTTGTCGAGGTGCAAGATGTGGCTGTGCTCGTGGGTGACCAGAACCGTGAGCCAATCGTCGAAGTCCCCGAGCACGGAGAGATCAGCTGGCGCGCTCACGAAGAGTCGAATCACGTTGTAGTGCAGCGGGTTGGCGTTGCCGTTGGCGGTGTCGACATCATCGGTCAGGACGATCTGGACGCGTTTCTTGGGCTGGTGGCCGAGAAGGGGCGCCAGCTTTGCGTTGGCCGTTTCGGCGATGCGGAGGACCCGCCTGGCCACCAGGGCCAAGGGTTCCGGGTAGTTGACCTCGAAATGCTCGCTCCGGACGGTTCGCCAGCGCCTCGAGAGATCCTTGGTCTGGGCTTCTGCCTGAATCGCCCCCAAAAGCCCCACCAGACAAGCCATCGCAGCCGCCGTGCGGACCATCCTTGACCTTCTAACACGGGGCTTCTCGCAACCCATAGCCGTCTGTTCACCCTCCTTGGCAGGCCAAAGGCTTGACCGCTTGCACCGCCTGCTCCTAGCCTTAACTCTGGTTGAAGGTGGGGTTTCGTTACAATGGGGTCTGAGCGAGGGGAATTGGTCATCGAAGGTCTAGCGTTGCCGCTGGCGCTGCGTTTCATCTCTGGGAAGTACCAGGGCGGGGAATTCCCTCTCCCTGAGGAGGGGGAGATCGTCATCGGGCGCTCCAGCGAGCTCGAGATGGTCCTCGTCGAGGACATGGTTTCGAGGCGTCACGCCAAGATTTCTGTCGAGGACGGGGACATCTTCTTGGAGGATCTCGGCTCCACAAACGGGAGCTTCGTCAACGGCGAGAAGATCACTCGGACGAAGTTGGCCGAGGGCGATCGCATCCTGATCGGCACGAGCATCATCAAAGTGGTCGCTTCGGATGGGTCCGCGTCGGTGCAAGATGCCAAAGCCAAGATGGACGAAGCGGCCTCGAGCGCGCGTCCGTCGGCGGGGAGCACCATGACCGGCTCAATTGCCGAGATACCGCTTCCAGATCTCCTTCAACTGTTCTCCGCTTCTAAGAAGACGGGTGTCTTGCAGATCACGACCGAGAACGACGTCGGCTCGATCTATCTCGAAGACGGCCTGGTGCAGTTCGCTGTCGTGAACGGCGACGAGTCGGTGCCGCCCGAGAAGGCCTTCTATCGCGTGCTCGTCTGGGACAAGGGCACCTTCGACCTGCTTCCCAAAGTGGAGCGCGCGTTCCCGACAGAGATCCAGAGCAGCATCGAAGGCCTGCTGATGGAGGGCATGCGCCAACTCGACGAGATGATGCGCCTCGGCGACGCGCTCCCGTCCTTGAAGTCCACCATTTCCGTCGCCTCGCCAATGGACAAGCCCCTTCGCGACGCGACGCCCGAGGAGCTCGACGTCATCCAGCTGGCGCTCGACCACGCCACCCTCGTCGACATGATGAACCACAGCGGCAAACCCGACCCCGAGGTCGCCGAAGCCGTGGTAGCCCTGCTCGAAAAAGGCTACCTAGTCAGCAAGTAGCGCCTCACGAACCGGAGGCGTGGAGGGTGAGGAGCTGGGTTAGCAGGTCCTCGGAGTACTTCGCCAACTTGGTGAACGCAACGCCCATCCCAGGCGGGTCATCCTGCACGCGAACCACCTGGCCTACACCTTCGATTGTTTCGATGTTGTCCATAATCACGGTGAACGTGAGGTCGACCTCGGTCCCGACCGGGAGGGGCTCCTTCGAGCGGATGAATACGCCGGATCGGGAGACGTTCGTCACATACTCGTGAACGAACGCGTCGAAGGATTCGAACTCCTTGTTGATCGTAACCCGTTTCTCGATGCGTTGGCCGTCGTCGTTGCTCATCGAAACGTCAGACTCCCGTCAGGTCGAACTGCTCCAGATGATAGTCGTTTCTCGGCTTTAGTTCGATACGCCGTTGGAAGCGCTGAGATGCCTCTGCGACAGAGACCTTTTCTTCGCGTTCGAGCATGTCGCAGACGGCCGGATGCGCGCTGATGACGATTTTGTAGCCGGGCAGTGAGTCCCGCTCGCGCCGCATCTGCCGGAAAATCTCGTGGCACACCGTCTCCTTCGACTGAAGGAGCCCCGTCCCGTCGCAGAAGAAGCAGGGCTCGTATAACGTTCGTCCGAGTGACTGCCGCGTCCGTTTCCGCGTCATCTCGACGAGACCCAACTCACTGATCCGAATCGCCGTCGTCCTGGCCTTGTCGTTCTTGAGGGCGGCGAGAAACGCCTTGAAGACTTTTTCCCGATGGGCATGCCGCTCCATGTCGATGAAGTCGAGCACGATCAGGCCGCCGATGTTTCGGAACAAGAGCTGATAGGCGATCTCGCGGACCGCCTCGAGGTTGGTCTGCAAGATCGTCTGCTCGACGTCACGTCCCTTGCCGGTGAATCGTCCGGTGTTGACGTCGATGGCCGTCAGCGCCTCCGCCTGGTCGATCACGAGGTGCCCGCCCGACGGGAGCTGTACCTTGCGAGACAGTGCGCGAGTGATCTCTTCTTCGATTCCGTACTCATCGAACAACGGCTCGTCGCCTTCATACAGCCGGAGGTCGTTGGCGCGTTCCGGCAGGAAGAGGGTCAAGAACTCCTTGAGACGCTGATATTCGTCGCGATCGTCTACGACGATCTCGCTGACGTCCTCGGTAAAGAGGTCCCGCGCGGACTGAATCACGAGGTCCGGCTCCTCGTGCACCAGCGTGGGCGCCTTCTTGGCCGCCTCGAGCGCCTTTTGGGTCTGTTCCCACAGCTGCACCAGATAGCCGATGTCGGCTTTGAGCTTCTTCTTGGTTAGCCCCTGAGCGAGCGTTCGTACGACCACGCCGCCCTGTGGAGGCTTCACCGAATCGATGACCTCCTTGAGCCGCCGCCTCTCGCGGTCATTGCCGATTCGCTTCGACACCCCGACGTGATCGACCGTTGGCATGAACACGACGTAGCGACCCGGGAGAGCCACGTGGCTCGTGACCCGAGCGCCCTTGGTGCCGATCGGTCCCTTGGAAACCTGCACCATGAGCTGCTGCCCCTCATTCAACAGGTCGCGGATAGGGGTCTTTCTGGATACCCGGTTCCGCCGCCCCCTCGAGTTCCCACCAGAGGCGCTACGTTTGTCGTTCCCGTCGCCTTCCTCTTCGGTTCCCGGCTCCGCTTGGAGGTCCTCCACGTGAAGAAAGGCCGCACGGTCGAGCCCAACGTCGATGAAGGCGGCCTGCATGCCGGGCAGCACGCGCGTCACGCGACCGAGGTAGATATTGCCCACCGGCGATCGATGATGACGCCGCTCGACGTAGAGCTCGCGGAGTACTCCCTCCGCAATGAGGCCAACCCGCGTCTCTCCGATGTCGACGTTGATCAGAAGTGTGTTGTTTGCCACTGAAGATCTAGTTCTTCTCGAAGATCTGCTCGATCTCGGCCTGCGTGCTCTCTTCGCTCCTGGAGCGCGCGACGGCGATCTCCTTTACGACCAGATTGCGTGCAGTCTCCAGCATTTTCTTCTCGCCGAAGGAGAGAGACTTCGCGACCTGGAGCCGATAGAGATCGCGCATGACCTCGGCCACGTCGAAGACCGAGCCGGTCTTGATCTTGTCCATGAAACCACGATACCGGCGGTTCCACGTCTGGTTGTCGAAAACGACGGGCTGCTCCGCGAGCAGGGCGAAGATCTCCTTGATGTCGCCTTCGGAGATCGGGGGCCTTAGCCCCACCTTCTTGGCCTGTGCGACCGCCACCCGGATCCGGTCGTTGTTCTTCGCATCCAGTGGCCTGAGTACGTAGAATTCCATCGTAGCTGTGCCGATTTTCCGTTCCTCGATGGAAACGACCTCGGTCACGCCCTGTTTCGGGTAGATGGCCTTATCGCCAACTTTGAACTCGTATGTTCCCGGTTGCATCGGGACTCCTTTATGTGGTCAAAAACGTTCCACTACGCCTCATGAACGGGCGTATTGGTTGAACTGGCGCTGCAAAGTGTTTATTTCCGGCCTCAGCGCCGCACTTCGCGCGCCCCCGCCATTTCGGTGGAGGCGGGTCGCGCCCCAGCTGGGGCTAAATGTAATCCTAGAGTGCGTCCCGGTCAACGAGGTCAGGCAGGCTTAGAGAGCGTCGCCGATCTTCTTAATCCCGTTCCGATCTTCTGCGACGTCGCACTTGTACGAACTTTCTTCAGCTTTTCAACGTGGTCTGATAAACATACGTTTATCAACGATTACAAACTGTTGAAAGCCGACGTTGCAAAGTTTTTCTCTCAAATAGAGCAAAGTTATGTATAATTCATGTGCGCTTCCGCTTGACACGTGAAGTGACGTGACAATACGGTACGTGCACCTGCAAAATTGACCCACCTTGGAGGAGGTCGAAATGGCGACTGCAAAAAAACGACGAACAAAGAAGGCCGCGAAGAAGCGGCCAGCAAAGAAGCGTGCGGCCAAGAAGCGCACAACCAA
>CBDURI010000079.1:0-9966 GCA_965369435.1 uncultured bacterium | reverse complement strand
GCGCCCAAGGAGGCCTGGCAGACGCTCATGAGGCGGGCGGTGCCCCAGTCCGAGGAGATCGCCGACGTGCAAATCCCAACGGACCACGAGTACATCCCGGCGCCGATGCCACGCGCAGAGCTCGACCCTGAGACGGTTCGTCTGCAGGTCGTTCACTGAGCCCTCGTCTTGTCTAGCTGTTTAGCCGGGGGGCGGCTTTGCGTGGGCCGGGAGCTCGCCGGTGAGGCTCTTTAGGAAGGTCACGATGCCGTTGACCTGCGCGTCGGTGAGATCCTTGCCGAGCTGGTACTTGCCCATGACTTGCACCGTCTCCTCGAGCGTGGCGCGCGAGCCGTCGTGCAAATAGGGCGACGTGAGCTCGACGTTGCGGAGGGTCGGGACCTTGAAGAAATGCTTGTCGGCGGCCTTCTTCGTGACGTTGAAGCGCCCGAGGTCTGCCTCGGTGACCGGTGTGCCCCGGTCGGCGAAGTAGTCGTTCACCAGACCCATTTTCTGGAACATGTTGCCGCCGGCGCCGACGCCGATGTGACACGCAACACAGCCGACCTCTTTGAACGTTGCATAGCCGCTCTTTTCGGCGTCTGTGATCGCGGTTTTGTCGCCACGAAGGAACTTGTCGAATCGAGAGGGGGTGATCAGTGATTTCTCATACTCGGCGATCGCGTCGGTGGCGCTGTCCTTGGTGATGCCGTCTTTGTAGAGCTTTGCGAACGTCGCTACGTACTCTGCGTTCTTCTGAAGACGCTCGACCACCTCGTCCCACTTGGCGCCCATCTCGATCGGGTTCTCGACCGGGCCGGCGGCCTGCTCCTGCAAGTCCTTGGCGCGTCCATCCCAAAACTGAACGAAGTTGAATCCCGCGTTCAACACGGTGGGCGAGTTGATGGGGCCCACCTGGCCGCGAATGCCGGTCGACGTTTTGCGAGGTTCTGCGCCGCCGTGGTCGAGCATGTGACACGTCACGCACGCGACCGTCCCGTCACCGGACAGTGCGGTGTCATGGAACAGGCTTCTTCCGAGCAACACCTTGTCCATGTTCACATCGACGGATTCGGGGAGCGGCTGGATCAGCTCGACCGCTGCGACGGCCGGTTTCTCCTTCTCCTCGACAGCAGCCGCTTCTTCGGCCGCGGGAGTCGGAGTTTCTTTCTTGGTGCAACCCACAACCGCGGCAGCGGCTAGGATGATGAGAGCCCACTTCAACTGAGACATGAGGCGCACGCTAGCATTCGCCCCTTCGATGGCTAGTCGTCGCAGTGCAGCGACCGGTAGCCACCGTGATAGTAGAGGAGGGGCTCCGAGTCCGTTGTGTGCGCCGCCTCGACGTGGCCGATGTAGATGGTGTGGCTCCCCGCGCGATGTGCGCTCACGACCTTGCACTCTAGCGAGGCGAGCGCCTCGTCGATTAGTGGGGCACCCGTCTCCCCTTCGCTCCAGCGGACCTGCTCCAGGCGCGTCTCCTCGTCCTCCGACGAAGCGAAGATGTGCGACACGTCTTGTTGGTGGGAGGCCAGGATGTTCACGGTAAACACGCCGCCTTCTTCGATGATGCCGTGCGTGGTCGACGCTTGATTGGCGCACACCAGGATGAGAGGCGGGTCGACCGACACGCTGGAGAATGCCGAGACCGTCATGCCGTGCGTCCTGTCACCGCTGCGGGAGGTCACGACCGTTACGCCGCTCGCCCAACCCCGGAGTGCCCTTTTGAATGCTTCTTGGTCGATTGCCATCGTCTGGTTTCCTAAGAAAATCCCGTCCCTACGAGCTTCCCTGGGTCTAGGCAAAAATAGAACGTGTTTCAAGTGCCCGTCGGCTGTCGCCTTCTCGAAATTGGGCTAGTTTCCGCCCCCTATGCCCGAACAGGCGTTTCTAAAGGGGATCCAGGCTTACTGGGATGCCCTCGGTCAACCCGGCAAACCGCCCGAGCTCGGCGACTCTCGAATCGACGCTTTCGTCGATCTCCTGCACGTCACCGCGAGCGCGGAGCACGGGTTCAATTTGCTCGAGCTGATCGACTCTTCGTACGCGGGCATCGCGGTCGGCGATGACAGTCGTCCGTGGCGGCTCCATTGGGCGATTCAGGTTGGCGAGGTCGAGCCGTTCGTTGCTCCAGGCGTCGAGGGTCTGATCTTCCTCTCGGATACGATCGCTGATCCAGAAGGAAAACACCGCGTCTATACCCTCCAGGATGGCGTACGCGGTGACCTCGAGTTTGCAGACCTCACTGGCGTGCTCCAATGGATGACTGCGCAGGTGCGACACGCCAAGGGCGAGCACGACGACGCCGAGCTCCAGCAGATCCAAAGCGATGCGACCGCGTTGCTCGACGACGAGTGGGAGAAGGGGCCGACCTCCGCTCTCTACATCGTCGAGGAGCTTCTAGACACGCCACTGTTCGAGGCCTGGGATGCAATTTCCCGAGGCCAGTGGCCGCTCGTCGAATCGGATGGAAGCAGCCCTGCGGTCGAACGCGAAGACGGTTGGCAACGACGCTTGTCGCTTTGGCTCACGCGGCGGTTCCTCGCGACCCGCACGCTCGAGTTGCCGGAAGAGATCGGGGTGTCCGACATGGACGCCGTTCACCGTTCCCTCGTCGAGCATTTGATCGACTTCGAACAAGCGATACACGCCGCGGACGTGCCCAGAATCATCGAGGATACTGCCGCCGGCGAGGATCCGCACCTGGCGGCGATGGCCCTCGCATGGGTCGAGCGGCACGACGGCTGGCGCACCGCGGCCATCGTTCCTGCCCCGGACGAAGAGGACGCGTTCCTCGACGAACCACCGCCGTTTCAGCACACGCCGTTTACCCGCAAGCTCTTGTCCGCCCTGTCGGTCTCGCTCGATCGCATGGTCGAGAAGGGTGATCTAGAGCTCGATCCGGACCGCAAGGACGCTCTGCTGATGGAGCTCGTCACGGCCGGCTCCGATGCGCGCTCGGTCAAACACATGCTGAAGAAGATCACAGCGACGTTGGTGGACTCGGACCACGTCGAAGAGATCTATCCGAGCGACGACAAGATCAAGGACCGGCTCAGAGAAGATCTCGGGGGATGATCGAGCCTCCCGGCACGCAGTTGTGGGCCGATGCACGGTGGCGCGACGGGTGGCGCGTGCAGAGGCGCTGGGACGGCCAGGGGAACCGGCTCCTCAACCCCGACGGCCGGGTCGCGTGCCGTGGCACCTTCGCCGAGTGCGAGCAAGCCCTCGACGATGCCTGCCCTGCGTCCGCTCCCGCTGATCACCTCGTCGTCTTGCTTCATGGCCTCGGCCGAACCCGCCGTTCCCTTGCGCGGTTGGACCGAGCTCTCGTGGACGCGGGGTTCATGACCGCGCGCCTCGACTACCCGAGCACCCGCAAGCCCATCGAGGAGCACGCGGCGAGGGTGGCCGAGTTGCTCGACCATGTTCCCACACCGACCAAGCTGTCGTTCGCTTCCCATAGCCTCGGAGGCCTCATCGTCCGACAGCTTTTCACCTACGATGCGCCCTGGCGCTCCGCCATCGAACGAGTCGTGATGATCGCACCGCCGAACCGAGGTGCGTCGCTCGCGGCCACGTTGGACAAAGGCAACATCCTACGCGGAATCTTGGGCCCGCCCTACGGTCAGATCGCCCGAGGATTTGCGACGACGCTGCCCGTTCCAGACGTGCCGATTGCGATTTTCGCAGGAGACGTCGCTGGGCTCGGTGGTGATGGGTTGCTGACCGTCGACGAGACGCGCCTCGAGGGTGCGAGCGAGCACCACATCGTACCGGCTATCCACACGTTGCTGATGGACCATCCCGCGGTGATGCGGGGAACAATCTCGTTCCTAGGGGGCGCCCCAGATCGATGACGACGGTCTCAGCACGCCGGCGTCGCGGTCGTGACGCGCGCCTTCGCGATCGGTTTCTAGGAGCAGGGGCCCGTCGAGGTCGACGTATTCCGCGTCTGCCGTGAGCAGTAGCGCGGGCTCGATAGCGAGTGATGTGCTCACCATGCAACCTACCATCACGCGCACACCGACGTCGCTCGCCTCTTCGACGCACTGGAGCGCTTCGCTGAGGCCTCCCGCCTTGTCGAGCTTGATATTGACCATGTCGTAACGCCCTTCGATCGTCGCGAAGGACCGTCGATCGTGAAACGACTCATCAGCGCAGATCGGGACCGCGCGTTCGAGGCCCAAGAGGGCAGCATCATCGCCCGCCCGGAGCGGCTGCTCGAGCACTGCGACCCCGAGCATCGGCAGTTGTGGCAGCCATCTGACGAGTTGTTCGGCCGTCCACGACTCGTTGGCGTCGACCACGAGCTCGGCGTTCGGCGCCGCATCGTGCACGGCTGCGATACGGTCTAGGTCCTGGCCGCCATCCACCTTGACCTTGATCACGCGTGGGTCGGCGAGCCGGGCCGCGGCGGCGCGCATCTGTTCCACGGTACCGAGGCTCACCGTGCGCATCGTGTGCACATCCCGGGGCGGACCGCCGAGACCCGCCAGCTCCCAGGGCGGTTTTCCCGCGCGCTTGGCCACCAGATCCCACAGCGCGCAATCGATCGCGTTTCGCGCGGCGCCGGCTGGCAACGGCGGCAGCTCCCTGCGCGCGCTCGAGCCCCGGAATCCCCCGCAGAATGCCTCGATGCTGGAGCGCACGGAATCAACCGACTCCCCGTACCGGGCATAGGGCACGCACTCTCCACGCCCAATGTGCCCGTCATCATGCAGCTCCACGACGATCACTTCGGCCGCGGCGCGGGCCTCACGCGCGATTCGAAATCCACCTCGAATCGGCCACGACTCTGCTCGGACCAGCGCTCTCATCGCGCCGAGCTACTCGGTGACGCCAGTAGCTTCTTTGATCGCCTTGGGGCTGAGCGTCTTGCACACGAACACGTGGACGTCCCAAAGGTCGCGCGGCCGCTGCCCAGCTTCCTGCAGAAGCTCCATCGTCTTCTTAGCGGCCTCTAGGAACTGCGTGTACGTGGTGGCGTTCGGCGTGGTGTCGTACTTCGGATCGATGTCCAGGATGAGCGCTTGCTTCTTGAAGAAGGTTGGCTTCACGAACAGATGGTCGCTCGGGTAGACCAGCGCATGGAGCAACGTGGACAGGGGCCACGTCGCGCCGTCCTCGACGTCGAGCGCCGCAACGAACGAGTCAAAGCGAATCGGGTACGTTCGATCCCCGTAGAGCAGCTCACGGAGCGCCAACGCGACGGACTCGCGCGTATCTTCCGGCAGATTCTTGAATCGAGTCGCCTCTGCCTTCTGAGTCGTGCTCTTCGTGCTGGTCAGGAACTCGTAGATCATCTGATGGATTTCTTCGTAGCTCGTGTTGCCCATCAGGTCGTCGAGGTTCTTCTGGCTGAGTAGGTCTTCGGCCCGTTCGATGGCGGCGTCCTTGAGCTTCTCGGCGCCCTTGGTGCCGGCCTCGCCTCGCTCGGCCTTGACGTAGGCCTCATCCTCGAAACCAACGGGATACAGCTTCATGAAGTAGGCCACCTGCTGCTCGAACGTGATGTCCGGCTTCTTCGGTGGAACCTTCGACTTCCGCGTGGAACCCGGTGCCGGCGCCTGGTTGCGGCGGGCGATCCGGTCGATGCGTACGGCTTCGTTCCCCAGTACCTCGATGATTTCCATCTTGTGCCAGTAGTCGGGGCGGAAGCTACGCTCCGCGCCGTCTTCGAACAGGAACGTGCGCTTGTCGGGGATTTCGAGGAGAAGCACCGAACGGCCCCAATCCTTGCGGCCGGTGTGCTCGAAAACTCGGGGTGGAACGGACGGAGTAGTCTCTGGCATCGATTACAGTTCCTAGAAGATCGGGTAGAAGCCGGCCCTTGGGCCCGGAAAAACGAGCACGTCGTGTATCACGGACCTGGTGTGCTTGCATCCGCTTGCGGTTCCCGTGATGTAGCCCTAGGAGCACCACTCCGCAACCTCCCGTTCTCATTAGAGTTTAGGCAGAATGAACCACTTCTCGATTGTCCGATTCGGCGCTCACATCTGTTTGGCGACCGCCGTCCTTCTCGGCTTGTCCTGCGACTCCGTTCGCAAGAGCGACCCCGAGCCGTCCGCTAGTCCCACCGCTGCCGTGCAAAGCGACCCGCGGCTTCCGGGAATAGACACGGTCGACGAAGCGCTTCAGCAGCGCCTCGCCGAGGCCCTCGCGTCGCAGGGGGCGGGGTACATCCCGCGCACCCACCATTTGGAGGAGGATGGTTCGCCTCGCTTCACCAATCGGCTCATCGAGCAGTCGAGTCCCTACCTCCTTCAGCACGCTCACAATCCAGTGAACTGGTACGCCTGGTCCGACGAAGCGTTCGAACGGGCCCGGCGCGAGAACAAGCCAATCTTCTTATCGGTCGGCTATTCGACCTGCCATTGGTGCCACGTGATGGAGCGCGAGTCGTTCGAGGACGAAGAGATCGCTGCATTTCTCAACCGAAATTTCATCGCGATCAAAGTCGACCGGGAAGAGCGGCCCGACATCGACAGTGTCTACATGACGGCCGTCAACATTCTCACGGGCCGCGGTGGCTGGCCGATGACCGTCATCATGACGCCGGACAAGGAGCCCTTCTTCGGGGGCACCTACTTCCCGCCTCGTAAAGGGGTGCGTGGAAATCGAGCTGGGCTCCTCGACATTCTCGGCGAGATGTCGCGCGTCTACGCCAACGAGCCGCAACAGGTCGTTGCACGCGCCCAGGAGCTGAGCCAACGCGTCGAGCGGGCGGCGGCCCTGCAGGCCGGACCCGGGGTGCCCAGCGACAAAGTAATTGCCGTGGCAGCGCAAAACCTCGCCAGGTCGTTCGACCGGGTGGACGGTGGCTTCAGCGGTGCCCCCAAGTTCCCACAGCCATCGCGTCTCTCGCTGCTCCTGCGATACGCACGCCGGACACGCGACCGTGGCGCGGCCGCCATGGTGATGATCACCCTCGACAAGATGGCGGCGGGCGGGATCTACGACCATGTTGGCGGCGGGTTCCACCGCTACTCGACCGATGCGCAGTGGCTGGTGCCGCACTTCGAGAAGATGCTCTACGACAATGCTCAACTGGCGGTCGTCTATCTCGAGGCTTGGCAGTACACCGGGGATCTGTCGTATCAGCGCGTCGCGCGTGAAATCCTGGACTATGTCGCTCGTGAGATGACCGCCCCTGAAGGCGGCTTCTACTCCGCAACCGATGCGGACAGCCCGACGCCCACTGGACACGACGAAGAGGGCTGGTTCTTCACCTGGACTCCGGCCGAGCTCGGGCTCCTTCTCGGCGCCGACGACGCGGCTATCGTGTCGGCGGCCTATGGCGTAACCGAACGAGGGAATTTCGACGGACGAAACATTCTTCACCGCGTCAAGACAGACAGCGAGGTCGGTGGTGCGCTGCGCGTCTCGCCCAAGCGCGTCGCCGAGGTGTTGGCAAGCGCTCGGAGCACGCTCTACGACGCCCGTGTGTCACGGCCGCCGCCCATCCGTGATGAGAAAATCATCGCAGCCTGGAACGGCATGATGATCAGTGCGTTCGCACAAGCGGGATGGATGCTCGACGAACCTCGGTACACCCGCGTCGCGGTCCGTGCCGCCGGGTTCGTGCTCGAAGCGATGCGCGCCGAGGATGGGGCGCTCGTCCGCACGTATCGCGAGGGGAAGAAGGGCTCCATGTCCTTCCTCGACGACTATGCGTTCATGGTGGGCGCCTGCCTCGACCTCTACGAGGCGACCAGCGATGTGGCTTGGCTCGAGCGCGCGCTCGAGCTGCAGAGTGATCAAGATGCTCGCTACCTCGACACGCAGAGTGGTGGCTACTACCTCACACCGAGTGGTGCCGAGACCCTGCTGGTACGGGAGAAACCAGCCTTCGACCGCGCCGTTCCTTCCGGAAACTCGGTGGCAGCCAGAAACCTTCTTCGCCTCCACGACTTCACGACGGACCCCAAATGGCGAAGTGCTGCGGAGCGGGTGTTCGCCGCATTGAGCTTCCGCGTGACGCGTGCGCCCAACGGTTTTCCGTTGTTGCTGGTGGCCCTCGACCACTACTACGACACGCCCCTCGAGGTCGCGGTCGTGGCCCCTCTCAATCGCGAGGACGCCGGTGCGTTGGCGGCGCGACTGCGCAAGACATTCGTCCCCAACAAGGCATTTGCCGTTCTGACCGACGCCGACGCAGCCGGGCAGCAAGCACAGGTGCCTTGGCTCGAGGGCAAGCGGGCCATGGGAGCAAAGAGCACGGCCTACGTGTGCGAGCGCGGCAGGTGTGATCTGCCGACACCGAACCCCGCCGTGTTTCAGAAACAGATCGACCGGCGCAAACCATATCCGAGCTTCGTGAAAAAGTCCCCGCCGCGCTTACCCTTCGAACGCGCGCAGTGATGACCGACCGGCCTGACGAGTGGGTTCTCGCGAGTCACAACGCCGGCAAAGTCCGCGAGCTCAATGCGCTGTTCGCACACCTTCCCATCGTCCTTCGCACCGCAGGTGAGCTCGAGCTTCCCGAGCCCGAAGAGACCGGCGCCACGTTCGAGGCCAATGCAGAGCTCAAGGCCATTGCCGCCGCCCGGGCCACCGGGCAGCCCGCGGTCGCGGACGATTCAGGCGTCGCGGTTCACGCCCTAGGCGGTGAACCGGGGATCCACACCGGTCGCTGGGCGGGCGAGGGGCGCGACTTCGAGGTTGCACGCCGCCGCGTCCAGGAGCGCCTGGTAGAGCTTGGCCCGGGGGCGAGTCGCCGCGCTACGTACGTGTGCGCGTTGTGCGTTGCCTGGCCCGATTCGCGGATCTGCACCGTTCGCGGCGAGACGCTTGGAACCTTGGTCTGGCCTGTCCGCGGCGAGTTGGGTCATGGCTTCGAGCCGATGTTCTTGCCGGACGGCTACGCGATGACGTACGGCGAAATGACGGCGGAGCACCGACTACGCGTCAACGCGCGCGCCGCTGCGATGAGAAAGCTCGAAGAAATCGTCTTTGCCCGAGGTTGGCCTAGGGCCGGCACCTGAGGTCGGAGTACGGACAAACGAACCGGACGTGAAGGTGATCCGTGTGATTGCGGAAGTGCCGAATCACCCCGTCCGGCTCGTACTTCCCGCGCGGGTATTGGATCCAACGGTCGAGTTGAGCCTTCGTTGCTCCTCTTCTCTTCGCGTAGCGGTAGAGCTTCGCTTGCAACCGGTAGTCGATGAAGATCATCTCGACTTGGCCGTTGCGCAGCCAGTACTCGAGCAGCGTCCACTGCCGCGCGACATCGAGCTCGGAGGACCTGAAGCCTTCGAAACTGCATCCGCGGGAGCTGCACTCGTCCTGGTAGTAGCTGATGTCGGCGTCACGGCCGTTTTGATGGCTCTTGTGGTCGCGCAGCTTGCCACCGTTACGGTCGCTGATGTCGTGAACGCGCACCACCTTCGTGTGCTTGAACTTGGCGTCTACGGCGTCGAACGCGCCTACGATCCATCGCGTTGTTTCCTCGGTGCCGTATGTGCGAGCTGGCGTTCGAATCACGTAGCCGCGGTGCGGAGGCAACCGAACACCATTCTCGAGTCGCCCTCGGTTGGTGGGCCCAACCGCCTCGGACGGGCTCACCGGCGCTCGCGTGTAGATTCGAACCTTGGCGCCGGCCCGCGTGTTTCGTTGGTTGAGGTTCGTATTCCAACGGGCAAGGTCACGCGGACTCACCTCGTAGCGGTCCGCGACGGCTAGCAGCGTGTCACCTCGCTCGAGCCGGAACACGACCTCCGGCCTGGGTGTCCCGACGTCGATGGTTTGCCCAGGGTAGATCCGGTCCGCTTCGAGCCCGGGATT
Source organism: uncultured bacterium (assembly GCA_965369435.1). Taxonomy (GTDB): domain Bacteria; phylum Myxococcota_A; class Polyangia; order Polyangiales; family Houyiibacteriaceae; genus SG8-38. Next base: position 201 of record CBDURI010000079.1, on the reverse strand, counting down.
GGAGGCGAGCAACTCGCTGATGCTGGTGTCGTGCTCGAGCGCGATGCCAGTCAGTGTGTCACCGCTCTGGACGCGGTACGTTCTTCCCTGCTTCTTCTTCTCGACAGGCTTGTCGTACGCGCGCACGGCGACCGCGGTCGAGGGGTCACGTGCTGCGACGCGCGGAGCCTGGTGCGCCGCGGCCTTCGATTGCGGCTCGGC
>CBDURI010000078.1:0-9980 GCA_965369435.1 uncultured bacterium | reverse complement strand
ACGACCTGCATGGTCTTCACGGCCTCGGCCGTGGTCGTGATGAACGGCTTGCCTTCGACGACCGCGTCTCGGAAGGCTTCCAGCTGATAGGTGTACGTAGCCTTCTTTGGGAATTTCTCTTTGGTCCACGCGCCACCGGTCTTGCGCCACTTCAACCCATGAAACAGCTGTGGCACGATCGGGTTGAGCGCCCGTATCTCGCCGCCCTCGAGCTTCACTGTCGCCGCTATCTTTGCGAGCTTCCATGACCACAACGAACAGTTGATTCTGCCTTCCGCTCCGCTTGGAAAACGAATGTCGGCTTCCATCGCGCGATCGACTCCCTCGGACGCCAGCTTGGCGCGAGCTGAAGTTACGATGGGCTCCTCTGCGGCAATCGTCCGAGCGAGGTGGATGGCGTAGCAACCGGTGTCCATGGTCGCGCCACCCCCTAGATCGAGACGGTAACGAATGTCCCGAGGCAGCGGCAGCGGAATGCACATCCACGTCTCGATGAACAGGGGCTTGCCAAGCTCGCCGGACGCAACGAGGTCTCGCAGGCGCTGCGCCAACGGGTGATACCTGTAGTGAAAGGCCTCCATGACGACTCGATCGCTTTGTTCCGCGGCCTGGTGTACGCGCTCCGCCTCCACCGCGTTCGACGTGAACGGCTTCTCGCAGAGGACGTGCTTGCCGGCGTCGAGCGCGCGCAGCGTCCATTCGGCGTGCAGATTGTTCGGTAGCGGATTGTAGATCGCGTCGATCTCGGGATCTGCCAGCAGCGAATCGTAGTCGCCGTGGACCTTCGGGATGCCGTGCTTGCGGGCGAACTTTTCGGCCCGGCCCCGGTTGCGAGCTGCGACAGCGGTCACCGATACACCGGATGTGCTCCCTGCCGGGCGAAGCAGCGCCATGGGCGTGATGCGAGCAGCCCCTAGGGCCCCGACCCGAAGATCGGAGCTGGTCATCCGAGCTCTCCGCGCTTCGCCTTCGCGATCCACTTCTCCATCATCCTCTGCACGACGTCGAGCGCCATGTTCTGGAATGGGCGAAGGAGAAACGGAACCTTCTGCATGTCGATGACAGCTTGTCCCGGCTCCATGTCGATCGTGGCCGCGACGCTTACGCCCTTCACGCGAAAGGTGATCTCGGCATGGGTGTCGGTGAGCCATGTCGTCTTCGCGTCGTACTTTTCCCACTTCGCGGTGTAGTGCTCAGCGGCCTTCTCTGCGGCCCTCTTGGCCAAATCGGGACTGAGGTCGTGTTTGATGATGTGCTGCATGAAGCCTCTCGGTGGGCGGCAGGATTGCACGAAAGGGCCGGTCTACGCTACGCGGGCGCTCCGGCCGGGCGCGCCCGCTCGATCCAGGCGGCCAAAGCCGACGGATCACCGAGCGGACGGGTCGCCTCCGGCAGACACCACCCCCGTGCCCCGAGCTCCTCGCAGAATGCGACGATGTTCGAGCGCCTCTGCTCCTCTTCTTGGACGAGCATCGTGCGCATCTGCTCCAGCTTGGGAGCAAGCGCCGCCAGCGACTCTGGGTAGGTCACCGACCCGCGATCGCGTCGCCCGACTTCTGGAATGAACGCGCGATTGAACATCACACAGGCCAGCTCGAAATCCCGAGCCGCTACCTCCGCGGCGACCGACTTGGCGGCCTCGATACCGGCCGAGTCCGCTGATGAAACGAGGACAAAGCTCGTGCTCGAGGATCGCATCAAGTCACGAACCTCCCTGGCCCGGTCAGCGAATCCCTCTCGCAAAAAGGCCATCTCGGTAAGGAACTCGGTGAGCGCTGTGACCAGAGAATCCCCTGCGACCATTCGTAGCAGGCGCCGAGCGAGCGCACCCCCTCGAAGCCAGCGCACCAGCCGTTGATCCAAAAAGCGAACCAAGCGAGCCGGAGCGTCCAGGATCTCGATCGCGCTCTGCGCGGGAGGGGTATCGACCACGACGAGGTCGTAGCGCGGATCGTGAACCGTCTCGTGGACTCGCTCGACCGCAGCGTAGGCGTGAGAGCGCGCAAGTGTGTTGGAGAACGCTTGGTAGATTCGGTTGTCGAGGACACGCTGCGCCCTCGTCTCATCGTCGGCAGCCCGTCGGATGATCGCATCTGCACTTGCCTTGGTCTCGAGCATGAGCGCATGCAGCTCGCCGCCCGACCCGTGCGAGGGCAGCGGGATGTTGGACGGAACGTCGCGCAAGCCCTGGACGCCGAGCGCGTCGGCCAAGCGGCGCGCCGGGTCCGCTGTCAGCACGAGGACCGACCTCCCCCTCAATGCTTCCTGAAGACCAAGCGCGGCGGCCAGCGTCGTCTTGCCCACGCCGCCCACACCGACACAGAAAACCAGCCTACACTCCTTGGAAAGCTCGATCATCAGACCTCCGAGCGCTCGATCGCCCGAGACAGCGCCTCGATGACGGCGGAGCTATCCTCCTCATGTTCATCGAAGGCGATCGTCGGAAGATCGATGTCCCTACGAAGCCCTCGCAAGCATTTGTCCGCGATGTGCCTCCGTTGGATCAGATACTCCGCAAGCGCCAGATCGGCCGCCCAAGGTTGGGTCCCGGTGGCGGCGTCGACCTCGGCTCTTACCAAGCGCTGCTCCTCCTCGTCGAGCCAAGCGCGCGGGATGCGATTGATGAACAGACAACCGAGGTGCAGGTCTTTGCGCTCGCGAAGCCGCGCGTAGAGTTGGAGCGTTTCGTTGACAGCCAAGGGCTCCGGGACTGTGACGATGTGGACCGCGCACCGTTGCTCGTCGCGGACGAGGGCGCTCGCGCTATCGAGTACTTGGCGCAGGGGTCCATCTTTGAGGAAAACCTCGAGGACGCCTGGGAGATCGAAGAACATCAGCGCGTGCCCCGTCGATTCGAGGTCCACTAAGATCGGGCCCCAGCGTTCATTGGCAGCGAGCTGTGCAACCCGGTGCAGGGTCACGAGCTCATCCACTCCCGGAGCCGCCATGAACAGACGCCGTAGCGAAGTATTCTGAGCGACGAGGGTCGCGATGGGCCGGAGCTTGAGTCGCGACGTGATGTAGTCCACCAGCGCGGGCTCGAACTGAACCCGCGTCGCATACACACCCGGCGCGACCTCGGCGGGTTCGTAGCCGACGACTGGACCGTGAAACAATCGCGACGAGGAGGTGTGAAGCCCCAGTTCGACGATCAGCGGCCGCTTGCCCGAGCGCGCGGCAGATGTCGCGACCGCGCCCAGGACCGTGGACTTTCCCACGCCACCCTTGCCGGTGAAGAACTGAACGGGCCGTGTAAGGGGTTCCCGAAGGGGCGCGTGCACGCCAAGCACCTAGCAGGATCGAAACGTGATATCGAGGGATGTGACCGCTATCAAAAGCTGGGTCCAAGCGTCCCGGCCGCTCGCGCACGTCAACATCGCCATGCCTTTGGTGCTCGGACAAGTGGCGGCCTGGCACGTGACCGGACGCTTCAGCGGACTTTGGTTCGTGGCAGCACTATTGTGGGGCGCGCTGGATCACCTGTTCGTGATATTCGCCAATGACTTCGCCGACCGTGAAGCCGACAGCGGACGGCGCACGATGCTGTCCGGGGGCTCTGGCGTCATTCCGGACGGCAAGCTCTTGCCCCGACAGCTCGCGCGCGCAGCGGGAGCCGCGGCCCTTCTACTGCTGATCTACTCCTGCGCATTGGTCCTCGCCGGACGCCCGTGGCTCCCCGTCTATGGCCTCGCCGCCCTGCTGCTCATGTGGCTCTATAGCTTCGCGCCGGTGCGCTTGAGCTATCGCGGCGGCGGCGAGCTCTTGCAGGGGATCGGTGTGGGTGTGGGGCTCCCGTCTCTCGGCTACTACATGCAAGCCGAAGGCGTGCTCGCGCCGGATTGGCTGATCGCCCCGGCCGCCCTTCTCGGCGTTTGCGGCAATGTCTTGACCGCTCTTCCTGACGTCGACGACGACGCCCGTGCCGGGAAGAGGACGTGGCCCGTTCGGAACGGGACTCAGTCCGCGCGTCGTTTTGCATCCGCCGGAATCGCTTTCGCAGCATTCGGCGTATTCTTGTGGACACCGTGGGTTTCGGTGCCGGTCAAAGCAGTCGTCGCCGTCGTTCCGCTATTGCCGCTGCTGGCCGGCGCGAGGGCCGCGGATCCGTTCCGTGCCGCTTGGTGGTCGAGCGTTGCGGCACATCTGTTGCTGGCGCTCTGGATGGCCGCGATGCTTCTGAAACTCTAGCGGCTCAACCGGAGCAACCCAGCTGCCTCGTCGCGAAGCATGTCGAAATCTCGATTCGCGTCGGGCCGGGCGTCGAGGCGCCACGCTTCGACTGGCACGTCCCCTCGCTCGGCAAGAAGCCGGTAGAGAGACAACTCGTCATCCGCCTCGCGAGAAAATGAAAACGGGTTTCGTGCATCGCCGTCGGCCAACCTCGGGTACCAGTCGTCATCGGCCTCGACCAGGGCAATGATGTCCCGACCTCGGCTTTCGGTCTGTCGCAAGAAGTCGAGGCCGAACGGTTCCACCCCTTCGCGCCCCGCCGGGTCACGGCGAACCCAGCGGGCCCAATCAAACCCGTACATGAAGTCGTGGACATACCGAAAGCGAATCACCGACTGTTGACCGTACAGGTTCATCAGACCAACCGTGATGCGCGTCGCGTTCTTCAGGTACCCAGCGTAGTCAGATGTGCCCGACGCGTGGCGATGAATGGAGCCCAGGTAGAAATCGAAATCCCAGAACAGGTTCTCGGGAAAGCTCTGCAGCTGAGCTTCGGCGACCGCCGCCGCCGACGCCGTCAAGTGAGACAACTGACGCGGCTCTGCCAACTTCGAAACTACATCGGTCAACGAGGTCGCGGACGGTCGACTCGGATCGAGCGTCAACGCGCCCAAGCGGCACGCTTCGATCCTGGCCTCTAATTCTGCCAGCGGGGTGTTCTGCTCGTTGATTGCGTACGCCGTCACGCCAACTCCGGTCGTAGCCACAGGAGCACCGCGGCCACTGCCGTACTATGCCAGATCGCTCGATGAAGGAAGCGCTTGTACGCAGATTGCGCCGAAAACGCGTTGGTGACGGCGGCGTGGCCCACCTTCCGCATTGCTACCAAATTCCACACTGCGATCGCCGCAGCAGGTGCCGCTGCCCAGACAGGGACCCAATCCGGTCTCCAAAACGATCCGGCGAGCCAGAGTGCCACCCCGAGCAGCACACACCCTTCGGTGAGTCTTCGGGCTGCGACGTTCCCGTAGACGGACGCCACCGTGCGCTTCCCCCCGGCCCGGTCGCTCTCCTCATCGGAGAGGCCACTCGCCACCGCGCTGGCAAGGCTCAGCGCGGCGAACCCTGCGAGCCACGGCCAAACGCGCGGTGCGATGGCACCTCCCTGCAGGTAGGCGTTGTAGAGTGGAAGTGCCGCTCCGACCCCGAGCATCTCCAAGATTTCGCCCCCACCTCGATAGTTGAGCCGGACTGGTGGCAAGGTGTAGGCCACGAAAACCAGCATACAGGCAAGGCCCGCTTCGAGCGCGACTGGCCGCCGAAGGGCGACCTCGGCGCCGGCCGCAACCAGGAGTGCCGCGCCTCCAAAGAGCACGCCGGCGGCCCCAACCGCGCGTGAGTCGAGGATGCGGTCTGGAATTGTCTTCGGCGATCCCCCGTCGGGGAACATGTTCCGTTTGATCACGTCCACATCACGGTCGCCCCAGTCGTTCAGCAACACGATGAAGCCAAGACCTAGCACCGTGAACGCGAGCCCCCATCCCACCGCGACCAAGTCGAGCCCCCCGACTCGTGTCGCGCCGAGAATCTGTCCAAACATCGCAGGCACCAGCAGCTTCGGCCAACTTGCAGGCTTTAGGGCGTATACCCATCGACCGAGACGCGACGCAGGAAGAGCACCACCCCTGAGCGAGGCCCTCATGAGTCTTGAACGGGATCCCGCTGCGTTAGAGGGTCGGAGGCCTCTTTCTCGATGTGCTTCGCGCGCGCTTCCCACTTGGCTCGCGCCATTGCGCGCATGTCTTTGACCGAGTCCATTTCGTCGACGATCTCGAGCCCGATGAGCGTCTCGAGAACGTCTTCCATCGTCACTACGCCGTCGACGCCGCCATACTCGTCGACGACCACCGCGATGTGTTCGCGCTTGTCGAGCAGGGTCTCGAACAGACCGGGCAGCGCGACGGAATCGGGCACCATCAATGCCTCCCGGGCGAAGGTATGAACCGGGACGTCGAGCTCATCACGCGCCGCGCGTAGCAACAGTTGGTCTTTCAGAATGTAGCCGGTGATCTGGTCGAGGCTTTCCTTCCAGATGGGGATGCGCGAGAAGGTCATGGCCCCGCGCTCGGCAATCGCGTCACGCACCTTCGTGTTCTCGTCGAGGGAGAACATCACGGTCCGCGGAGTCATGATGTCTCTGGTACGCAACGAGCCGAAGCGAAAGAGATTGCGCATGATTCTCATCTCGGACTCGTCAAACACCCCCTGTTCTTGGCCCACGCGCGCCAAGGCTGCGAACTCTTCACGGGACAGCTTCTCCGGAGCTCGACCACGCCTCATGAAGCCGGTGATCGCCTCGGACAGCCAGACCAGCGGAAGCATGACACCGATCAGCGGGGGTAGAACGACCGCAATGAAGCCGGTCAGGCGACGCCAGTAAAGTGCGCCAAGCGTCTTCGGGATGATCTCCGAGACAAAGAGGATGAGCAGCGTCAGAGCCGCGGACGCGATGGCCAGGATCTCGGAACCCCACAGCCGTTGGGCTTCGGCGCCGGCACCCGCGGCGCCGACGGTATGAGCGATGGTGTTCAGGCTCAAGATGGCGGCAAGTGGGCGGTCGATGTGCAGCTTGAGCGCGCGCACCCGTGCACCCACCTTGGGCCGGTCCTGCTCGAGCTTGGCGAGGTAGGACGGGGTGATGCTGAGGAGCACCGCCTCGAGGATCGAGCAGAGGAACGACACGCTGAGGGCGATTCCGACGTAGACGAAAAGGAGAGTCATCCCCGGGCTCGGGTCCGTGCTACTTCGCCGTCGCCGCGTCGCCTGAAGGGGCCGTGATGGCGGAGCTCCTGGATCTGCTGTTCCACCGAAAAGGCTTCGCGTGGCAGAAAATCAGCGACGGCTTGGGCGAGCACGGGGTTGCGAATCCAGTGTGCGCTGTGGATCGGGACGGGCATCAGGCCGCGCCTCAGCTTGTGCGTGCCCTGGGCGCCCGCTTCGAAACGGCGCATGCGATGGTCGATGGCGTGCTCGATGAGCCGATAGTAGCAGAGCTCGAAATGAAGCATGTCGTGTCTTTGGGTGGCACCCCAATAGCGGCCGTAAAGATGCCCTCCCTTGGCGAAATTGACCGATGCCGCGACGATGCGCCCTTCGTCCCTTGCCGCGAAAACCAGTGGTGAATCACCGAGCACCGACGGTGCGCGCTCGAAGAACTCCGGCGTCAAGTATGGGTACGAGCCTTTTCGGCCACAGGTCGAGCGATAGAGGCGTTCGAGCTCCTGCCAGTCCGCGATGCTCAGCTCGTCGCCCCGAAGAGCTTCGATGCGCAGATCGGCTGCGGCGGCGATGCGGCGTTCTTTGCGTAGCTTCTTCCTCATGGACGAACGGAAGTCACCAACGAAATCTTCGAAGGTGTCGTACCCCGCGTTCTGCCAATGGAACTGAAAGGAGAGCCGCTTCATCAGTCGGCCATCGCGGGCCACCCACTCCTGCTCTTCAGGGCTCAAGAAGAGCAGATGCACGGAAGACGCTTGGGTAGACTCGGCAACGTCGAGGCAACCGTCGATCAAGCGGCCGATGACCATGCCCGGGTCTGCCCCGGGCGCGAAGAGGAACCTGCGGCCCGTCACCGGGGTCAGAGGCACCATCGAAACGAGCTTCGGGTAGTAGTCGACGCCCAGACGAACAGAGGCGTCGGCCCACCCCCAGTCGAAGATGTATTCGCCGTAGCTGTGCGTCTTCAGGTAGAGCGGTAGCGCCCCAACCAGGCGTCCGTTTTGCCATGCAGTGACGTGCATCGGCTCCCACCCGGACCCGCGGCCGACCGACCCGCTTTGTTCGAGCAACGACAGAAACGCGTGTTCGACAAACGGGTCATCCTCGCCGACCAGTTGGTCCCAGGCGTCGGCGTCTACCGACCCTAGTGACGACAAGATCCGTATGTCGATGGACTCACGCAAGCGAGTGAGTGAGTGTGCACGACGACAGGTGCTAGAGCCAGCCGAGGTACCGCGTCGGCCCCCGTTTGCCACGAACCCGGTTGATCAAGCGCTTTGCGACGGCGTAGCAGCGAAAGAACCCCGTGATCTGCAGGCGATCGAAGGTGCTCAGCGGCGCATCGGCACAGACCCACTTCGGATCGGCCTGCCCCGCGTCGAGGAAATCGACCCGCGCTCTCGGGACCACGGTGGCGGTGCTTCCGAAGGGGCGCCTCGACCCCAGCACTACGACGTCGAGCGCGTCACCATCGGCTCCCTGCGTACCCGGCACGTGGCCGTAGTTGAATGGGCAGGGGATCGGCGAGAAGAAATCGACCGCGCCGTCGTCATCCCGCTTGATGAAGCTGCCGCGCGGAACGTCGATGACGACCGTGATCTCTCCGATCGTCATCGAACGAGCTCGCAGGCGGTCGCCACGAGCCCCTCTTCGACCAGGTAACGACCCGACATCACATCTCCTGGGCGGAACTCCCCGACTTCCTGCTGGAAGACAGCTCGGAACGATCCGTCGTCAAGCTCGACCTCGACGGCATGGAAGCCGAGAAACTTGGTGGTGAGCGGGTACTGGCACTTGTAGACCGCCTCCTTGACGCTGAACAGGATTTTGCCGATGAGGCCTGGCTCGGCCAGCTCGTGCAACCAGTCGCGCTCGTTTGGTGTGCAGACCCGCCGCCATAGCGATTCCTTCAAGGGTGTCGCCGGCTCCAGGTCGATCCCAATCGAGCGAACGTCCTCGGCTCTGGCAACGGCGGCCGCGCACCACGTGTCCGTGTGCGAAATGGTGCCGACGAAACCCGGTGGCCAAATCGGTGCCCGGTCCTCGCCCCGCAGGATGGGTGTGGTGGTCGCCACACCGAGGCGGCCCAGTGCAATTCGACTGCAAACGCGACCGGCGGTGAACTGCTCGATGCGGGTCTGCGCCGCACCTTCGATCGCCCCCTCTTCAGCCTTCAGGAGGCCACCCTCGAGCGAATGTGGATCGACCTCCTCGGTCTCTACGTGCGGACCGAGCAAGCGTGCGAAGAGCGGCTGGTGCATCTATCTGGTGCCAACGGCGCCGGCGAGGGCGAGGATCGCAACGGAATTCGCGAGCGAGAGGATCGGCGACAGCGCGTTGAGCACGTCCGATGTGCTCGCGTACCAGGCCTTGGTCACGTACACGATGTCGCCTGGAGCGAGCTCGACGTCCGTGGCCTTGCCACCCATCAACGCTTTCAGATTGGTCGTATAGACTTGTGGCTCGCGCAGAGACCCCCGGATGATGCGAATGTCTTTGCGGTCGCCGCGGTCGCTCACGATCCCCCCGGCACGCGCCAGTACCTCCGTCAAGCGAATGCCCGTCCGGTATGCCATGGGCTGCGCGATGCCGACTTCGCCCAACACCATGATCATCCGGTCGGTGACGGGCGGAACGTAGAGCTGATCGCCAGGACGGATGCGAATGTTGTGTTTCGGATCGCCCTGTCTGGCCAGCAGCACACTGACGGGGACCGTCTCGCCATCTCGGACGAGGCGGGCCAGCTCCAGACTACCCAGCAACGTCGGTACCTGGTGCACTGCGGCGACCGAGGCGCCGCCGGACAGTGCAAGTAGGTCGGCCAACCGCATACCCGGACGCGCCTCGAACCGCCCCGGCGTCTCCACCGCCCCCACGACAGCCGCGGTGTGACCCTCGAGCCGGGTAATGATCACGTTGACCCGAACGAACCGGTCGTACCGTCGAAGACCTTGTTCGATCGCCTTCTCGGCTTGGGAGAGCGTCTTGCCCCCGACGTCGATGTCGCCCGCCAGCGGCACATGGATCTGACC
>CBDURI010000077.1:0-10058 GCA_965369435.1 uncultured bacterium | reverse complement strand
TACGCGCCGGACGAGACCCTGCTCAAAACGCTCGCGGACGTCTTGCGAGGCTACTTCGAGATCGAATGGGCTTCGTACTGCGAGGTGGCGCGTCCCGCGGGGGACCCGACCCCGGCGGTCGGCCTGCGAATCACCGACAACTATCGGGACAACGTGACCGCTATCATCAAGGCGCTGTGCGACGCCGGCCGGGCACACGACGTAGAACTCGACGTCTTGCTGATCGACGGCCACGACATGCTCCGTAAGGCGCGCGAGCGCGCGATCGTCTTCTACCCTTGGAAACCCAAGCCGCTCGGCTGAGGCGCCGTGCTAAGACCCGCGAGTGACCCTTGGCGACGCACTTCCGGCCGTCCGAAGCCCCATCCCCGCGGCCGCCGGCCAAGCTTGGGTAGAACGGCTCGCAGCGAGCGAGTGTCCGGCGCTGACGACTCGACGCAAACGACGTGAAGAGCAGACCGGCGCGAGTCACGACCCGATCGTGTGGGTCGAGGCGCAGGGAGCGAACGTCGTCGACGCCGACGGCAACCGGTATGTCGACCTCACCTCGGGTTTCGGCGTGGCGTTCGTGGGGCACCGTCATCCCGAGGTAGTCGGGGCGGTGAAGCGACAGGCCGACCGACTGCTGCACGCGCTCGGCGACCTCCACCCCTCGGACGTAAAGATCGAGTTGCTCGAACGTCTGTGCGAGCTCGCACCGTGGCCGCAAGCCCGGGCGATGCTCTCTCTCAGCGGCGCAGACGCGGTCACGGCGGCCCTCAAGACCGCGGTCATGGCAACCGGAAAGACGGGCGTCATCGCGTTCGACGGGAGCTATCACGGCCTGACCTATGGGCCTTTGGCGGTGTCTGGGTTTGCGGAACGCTTTCGCAAGCCGTTTGAGGCGCAACTCCAACCGGACGTTCACTTTGCCATGTGGCCGGAGCACGAGGCCGACGTGGAGGCGGCGCTCCACACACTACCGGCGGAGTGGGATCGCATTGGTGCGCTGATCGTCGAGCCCATCCAGGGCCGTGCAGGCGTTCGTCTACCGCCGCCCGGATTCCTCGAGGCGCTCAAGCGTTTGTGCGACGAGAACGATGCACTTCTAATTGCCGACGAGATCTTCACCGGACTCGGGCGGTGCGGCGCTTGGTGGCGGTCTGTCGACGAGGGAATCACGCCGGACCTGATCTGCCTGGGCAAGGCACTCGGCGGCGGCCTGCCCGTCAGTGCCTGCATTGGGAGTGAAGAAGTGATGGGCGCTTGGGGAGCCTCGGACCGCGAGGCGATCCACACGGGAACCTTCTACGGCGACCCCCTCGGCTCCGCGGCCGCCCTGACCACGATCGATCTGATCGAACGCGAGCACCTGGTCGAGAGGGCCGTCGATCGGGGAAACGCGTGGGCAGCGGCACTACGCGCGGAGGGGCTCCCCGGAGTCTTGGAAGTGCGCCATGCGGGCATGATGCTCGGACTGCAGTTGGGAGCTCCGATGCAGGCTCTGACTGTGACGCGCGCCCTCCTCGAACGAGGGTATCTCGTGCTCCCCGCCGGCATGCGAGCCGATGTCCTGCAGTTGGCGCCGCCGGTAACGGTGAGCGAGGCCCAACTCGAAGGCTTCGTCGCGTCGCTGCGGGACGTCTTAGGCCAATCATGACTACTCGCGACGAGTTGAAAGCCCGAATCGAGGCGCTGATCACAGCTTTCGAAGCCAGCCAGCGCGTCGAGCCCGCCGCGCGGGACGAGCTCATCGAAGACCTGGCTGCTTGGCAGGCCGAGCGCATTCCCGAGTACGGCCGACTGCAACGACACGGCGCATGGCCCCCTGCTCTGCCCACCGACGTGTTCCGGTTCCGGAGAATTGCGGCGCACCCCGAGACGGACGACCTCCGCGTGTTCCTAAGCTCCGGTACGACATCGTCCGAGCGAAGCGTCCACGCGTATGGCGACCTCGCGCTCTACGATGCCGCCGCGCGGGCGGCGGCCCGTCACATGCTGTTTCCCGATGTCGAGAAAATGCGTCTCGTCATACTGGCGCCACGCGAAGACGAGGCTCCGGACTCGTCGCTGGAGTACATGCTGGCGCGTTTCGCCGAATGGTTCGGGACGCAGTGCACCTGGGTCTGGCGCGACGGCGCACTGGACCTCGAGCTCCTCACCGAGGTGCTTCGCCAAGCGGAGGCTTCCAAAGAAGCGGTCGCTGTGCTCGGCACGTCGTTTGCCTTCGTCCACGCAGAGGATGGCCTAGGCGACCAGCGGTTCGAGCTCGCGCCTGGGAGCCGCGTCATGCAAACCGGCGGTTACAAAGGCCGCTCACGTGAGGTCGATCCCGAGGTTCTACTCGACGCGATCACTGCGCGGTTCGGCGTTGGCGCGCCACGGATTATCAACGAGTTCGGAGCGACCGAGCTCAGCTCGCAGATGTACGAGACGACGCTGCGGGAGGACATCCGTGGAGCGATGGGACCGAGGCGGCTGTGGGTCCCCCCCTGGGTTCGCGCAACACCGGTCGACCCCGACACCCTTCAGCCCGTCCGTGGGGAAACTGTCGGTATCCTTCGCATCGACGACACCGCAAACCTAGACTCCGTCTGCTGCATCCAGACAGCAGATCTCGCGCGAAGTCTCGACGACGGGATCGTCGTGCTCGGCCGGGCACCAGGGGCGCCTCCTCGGGGCTGCTCTCTTGCCGCCGACCAGGCCTTGGGGGCGCAGTGAGCGATGACGTTTCGGTGGTTCGTCTGCGCGCAGCCTCCGTGCGGGCGGCAAGCCCTACGCTGACCTCGTCGAGCCTCGAGGTGCGCGCCCAGTGGCTCGCCGACTCGGCCGCCACGCTCATGAGGGAAGCGCACAATCGACGCGACGCGCTGTCGGCGGTAACGGGACTGAGCGTCCCTATGATCGAGTGGGCGACCCGTACGACCCTCGACACCATTCGGGTGGACTCGATGCTCGCGTTGGCGCGGACAGTAAGGATGGGCACCGATCGAAATCCGCATCCCATCGCGATGCTGTCGGTGATCCTTGCGGGCAACGTCTTCACCGCCTCGGTGCGAGGCATCGTCATCCCGCTCTTGTTTGGCGTCCCGGTACTGGTCAAGGCATCTTCGCAGGAGACGGTGTTCCCGCTGCTACTGCGCGATGCGCTTCGCTCGGCCGACGGGCAGCTGGGGGCGGCAATGAGCGTCGTCACGTTCCGGGGAGGCGACGTCGAGTGCGAAGCGGCGCTCGTCGAGTCAGCCGAGGTCGTTTCGGTATACGGCGGCGACGCAACGGTTGCGGCGATGGCTGCACGCATGAGCGACAAGCCATTGATCGCACACGGGCACGGCGTGAGCGTAGCGTACTGCGGAGCCCAGGCGCTCGATGAGACGCACATTGGGAACACCATCGAGAGCCTTTCGCTCGACATATGCGCATACGACCAACGCGGGTGCCTGTCCCCGCAGATCGTCTACGTCGAACAATCCTCCGACCGCTCGGCGGCGGACTTTGCCGAGCGCCTCGCCGAACAAGGCCTTCGCTCCATGGGCAGCACACTACCGCGCGGCCCCCTTCCCGTATCGGTCGGCGCGGCGCAGGCACAGTGGAGAGGAATCGCCGAGGTAGAGGGTACGTTGCTGCAAGGCGACACCTACGCGGTGTCGATCCGCAAACCCGACCCGATTCGGTGGAGCCCCGCCTATCGAAACGTCACCGTCGCGCCGGTGGATGGGGTGGACGAGGCGCTCCAGGCCATGCAGGCCATCGGTCCTCACCTCAAGTGTGTCGGCACAGACGCCGGCTCCCTCTCGGAGTTCGAAACGCGGCTATCGGACAGCGCTGCGCTCAGCGCCTACACATGCGTCATCGGCGAAATGCAGACGCCGCCGCTCGACGCGCCCGCGGACGGCCGCCCCATCTGGCACGCCCTCTTTCGTAACTAGTGTGCGCTCCGCGCACTAAACGCCGATGAACAGGCGCTGACCGAAGTTACGTTCGAGGTTTGCGCCGAAGATCTTCGAAGCCGCGCCCTCGATGTCGTACTCGATGCGCTTGAAATGAAACGAGCGCGAATCGCTATCGTACACCGTGTAACTGGCGCGGTTGTCGTAGTCACGGGGTTGGCCAACAGACCCGATGCTGACGATGTACTTGATGCCGTCTTGCAGCGTAAAATCTTCCGGCGGGAGCTCCTCGACCTCCCCCGGACGAAGCGCAAACACCTTGCACAAGTGAGAGTGCCCGATGAACGTGATGTCACCGAGCTCGTTCAAGATGGGAAGGCACTCGGCAGCCTGATCGGGCGCGAAGATGTATTCAAACTCTTCGAGACGGACGGGAGAGCCGTGGCAGAGGTCGACGCCGATCGCCTCGAGCCGGTGCTTGTACGGGAGCGCCTTGAGCCACGCCATGTTCTCCGGCGTCAGCTTGCGCGCGTGGAGATCCAGCGCCTGGCGAGCCGCCTCGTAGTAGTAGCTGTAGTCCATCCGCCCTGCGACGGCGGCGTCGTGGTTTCCAAGAATGGTGACCTCGGCCACGTCCCGCACGATGTCGGCGCACTCGTTGGGGCTCCCGCCGTAGCCGACAACGTCACCCAGACAGTAGTACGTGTCGATGTCCTCGTCGCCATAGGCTTCCATGACGGCCGACATCGATTCTAGATTTGCATGTACGTCGCTAAATATGCCGAGCCGCATGATTGGTTCGCCGGTTACCCCGAATGCTCCATGGTACACGATAGCGCGCGCCCGGTCGAAGTACCGTGCAGCACGCAAAGCCGCTCGAGCGACTCGCGATTCGCCTGAATCTGCGCATCATCGAGCCCTTGTGCGGACGCGTCGGACACGGTTTGATCGAACTGCCTGGTGAGCGCAGCCACCAGGCTCGGGGCGTCCGCGGCCAAGCCGAACCGCACGGCCTGGAGCACCAGCGGGTTCGACATGGCCAACCCAAACCGGAGAGCGTCAGCCACGATCCTGCGCCTCGAAAGCTCGAACACGGTCCTCGGCACACTCACGACCAGAAGCGCCTCTTCGATCTTGTCCGGGCTGCTCCAAACCTCGAGGCGCGACAGCCGGCGCAAGGCCTCGGCGGCTGTGGATGCGTCGTCCTCGAGGATGAACGGATGCTCGATCGGGCCCACAGAAACCGGGGTCGTACGGCAGGCGTCGACCGCATGTTCCCAGCGCTCAGGCGACGACCGTGGAGCGAGCTCAGCCCGCCCGATGATCATCTTGGCATTGGCGGCGCGCGGCGCTTCGACGCGAAACGAGCGCAGAAGCTGACGTTGGCCGCTGTACACGACGACGGTCGCATGGAAGTCACGCCGCAGGAGCTCCAGGATTCGACCGTCGGCCGAACGGACCGGGTTGAGATATGCCCGTCGCACCGCATGCGCGCCGTCGTCGGCGAGAGCGAGGATGCACACCGGAAGCTGGTCGACTGTCTTCAGCTGAACCAGCAGGTCGCTGCTCGCTTCCGTAAACGCCTCGTGATCGTCCTCGGTGACGCGAACGAAAATCCAGAGCTCGTCCTCGTCGATCAGTGGGGCGAGCTCGGCCGGCGCGCGATCCCAGAACCCTGCAGGCGGCAGCAGGCCCGCAAGCCGGGGGTAATAGCTGGCGATGACCGGGGTCCCGTCCACCGGCTCGAGCTCGGTGGCATCGACATCCATCGTCTCTGCATCGTCGATGTGCCTCCGGAGCCCGTGGCGGCCGAAAACGATCGCAAAGTGACGGACGTAGTCGGGCACGTCCTCATCGTGCTCCTTCATGAGCGAGTCCAGTAGCTTCGCGCGCTCCGAAAGCTCTCGGCTGCGCGCCCCGTGCGGAATCACCAGAACGAAGTCCTGTGCGTCCGGGTCGTGATAGATGAACGGCACCTCGACGACCTCGCCGTCGTCGAGCCTATGCAACGTGCCGTTTAGCGCGGCTTCTCGGAGCTCTGGATGCTCCGCCACGTTGACCACCCGAAATACGTCGATCTCGACGGGCTCGCGATCGGTACGAAACACGCGAACGCCCTCCGTACGGGTGCAGCCTGCAGGCCCTGTATAACGTTGGTAAGTCAACGCCCTCGGACTAACGCATTCGCCGACCGATGGCCAGTTCGGCGAAGCGCGCTATTGTGGCGACGCGATGGAAACCAACACCGCTGTCATCGACCTCAGCGTGGCCTGTGTAACGTCGGTCAAGAACGCCTCAGGGATGGTGCTCGACCTGACCCAGGACACCCTCCCCATTCTCGACCACTACGCCGGGCTCATCGACTCTCCGCGCGAGGAGATCACGTCGCTCGTGGCTCCGATGTGCGGGGCCTATTTCGGAGAGCTCCTGGTTCGTCAGCTCGAAGACGGACAATGGGTGACCGACCCAGAAGACTACACGAGCTGGCGGCTGCGCTTCGATCGATGCTCGCTGACTTTCAACCCGATCGGCATCGCCTTGGAGGTGCTCCTCGGCCAGGACCTTCCGGACTGGGGCGCAAACATACAAACCGCGCCGCAGGACGAGCTCCGCGTCAAAAAGGCGCTCGAAGTGTTCGGCGACGTGCGCGATCGCGATTACTACACGTTCACGGTGCGCTTCGAAGCCATCGAGCAAGCGTATCTGAGTTTGCTGAGTAATCCCGCAGGTATGGCCCCGCAGCCTTGACATGGGACGAACAGCCTCCATATTTTCCCAAGCTCCTGGAAACACACACGTTTTCGAGCTTGGGCTGTGACGGATTCACCAACACTAGCAATCGAGCAACCGGGCTGTGGGGAGCTACTCACCACCGGTGACATGGCGCGGCTCAGCGACAGCACGCTGCGCACGGTGCGCTTCTACGAGCAGGAGGGGCTGATCGAGCCGGAGCGCCGTAGCGCGTGCGGCCATCGCCTCTTTTCGGGGCGCGAGTTGATGAAACTGCAACTGTCCCTAGACCTCCGGGAGGCCGGGCTGTCGCTGCAGAACATCAAAGATCTATTTCGCCTCAAGTCCGACTGCGATTGTCCCGAAGAAGCCAGCCGACGGATGTCCCACGTGTTGAGCGAGCAGATCGACGCCATGCAACACAAGATCGCGAAGCTCCGAAAGCTGCGCGAGGAGCTCACCGCCATGGTGTCCGTATTGACGGAGTGCCAGTCGTGCGACGAAGGGAATTTTCCCCTCGCCTGCGAAAAGTGCGACGTGCTCGGCAGCCCAGAATTGCCGCGGGCGTTACAGGTGCTCTGGCACGAATCCGAATAGAGGCTCGAATGGAATGGCAACCGAGCACCCCTCTATCCGCTGAGGAGCTGGCCAGGCTTCCCGTGTTTCCTCTGCCTCGCGTGGTCTTCTTTCCGGGGACGGCACTTCCGCTTCATTTGTTCGAGCCGCGGTACACGGAGATGATCGAGGATTGCCTCGACAGCGGCTACTCTGCGATGGCGGTGGCTCTGCTCGCCCCGGGCTGGGAGGCCCACTATGAAGGAAACCCGGAGATGCACGAGATCGCGGGCGCGGGTCGCATTGTCGCGCACCAACGACAGGCCGACGGCACCCATGACGTCATCCTGCACGGTCTCCGGCGAGTTCGCCTGCACGAGCTTCCCAACGAGGGTCACGCGTATCGCTGCGCCCGGGCGGAGCTCATCGACGACTTCGGTTCCGTATCATCCTCGGATGTCCTCGCGATGATGGCCTGCGCGACGCGCGTTGCAGCTAAGGTTCGAGAGCGACAGCCAGACTTCGCTCTGCAGGTGTCCGCTGATCTCGCCCCCGCACGCGCCGCCGACGTCGTCGCCGACCAGCTAGTCGTCAACCCAGTAGAGCGACAGCGGATCCTCGAGACGAGCGATGTCCGCGAACGTGTCGGCCTCGTCACGGAGTCGGTCGCATCGTTACTGGCGCAGCTCCGCGAGGCCCATGCACCCTCGTAACCCCGTAAAGACAGCACCGCGCGCTGTTCACGGGGCTTCGCCCGGCAGTCGTGCAGTTGGGGTGTTCATGATTGCGGGGGCGGATGGAACGTGTCCCCAGCGTGTGGTACCGAGGCTGTTCACATGAGCGACTCTGGCCAGCACAAACCGACCGTGGAGCGATACGCCGAGGCTGACTTGCCCTCGCGCTTCGGCCCGTTCCGGATCGTCGTGTATCGCGAGCTCGGTGGAGATAAGGAGCACCTCGCAGTCATCGCCGGGGACGTCGAAGGCGCCGAAGATCTGCTGATTCGCGTGCACAGCGAATGTCTGACGGGGGAAGCGCTTCACTCTCTGCGGTGCGATTGCCGGGACCAGCTCGACCTGGCGCTCGAGCGTATCCAAAGCGAGGGCACCGGCGCCGTCATCTACCTTCGCCAAGAAGGTCGTGGCATCGGGCTTGGCAACAAGATCCGCGCATACGCCAAGCAGGACGAAGGCCTCGATACGGTCGACGCGAATCTTGCGCTGGGCTTTGAAGACGACCAGCGCGGTTACCAAGTCGCTGCCGACATGCTCCGCGACCTAGGGATCCGCTCCGTCGCATTGATGACGAACAACCCGCGCAAGGTGGCGGGGCTCGAGCACGACGGCATCGAGGTGACGCGCCGCGAGCCCCACGAGGTCGAGGCCCACGAGCACAACCGCGAATACCTGAAAACGAAACAGGATCGCTTGGGCCACCTAGGCACCAACGCCGACCCCGACTGACGCGGGCGCTGGCACTGGCACTGGCACTGCCGTACGCTCCCGGCGTGAGCCACAGGCAGATCAGCAGAGTCCTCGTTTTCCTCATCGCGGCTTGCGCCCTCGCGGCGTGCAGCACGACGACAACCAGTATCCCCTTGAGCTGGCGGAACCCAGATTTCCAACACACGGCTTTCAAGAAGCTGTTCATCATCGGGGTCGGCGAGGACGAAGGCGGGCGGCGGTTATTCGAAGATACGTTTGCGAAAGCGCTCGCGTACCAAGGCACCTCGGCACAAGCGAGTTGGGGGATCCTCCCGCAGTCCACCCAGCTCACCGAAGAGCAGGTCCTCGGCGCGATCGAAGGCGGCGGCTTCGACGGCGTGCTGATCACCCGCCTGCTGAGTGTCGACCAGAGCGAAGAATACGTTCCCGGGTCCAACTACGTCGTCCCCACCACCTACTACGGGCACGGCTACTACGGCTATTACGGCAGCAGCTACGACCTCGTGCACCAGCCGGGCTACTTCAAGACCAACACGACGTTCCGAATCGAAACGAACCTCTACGCGGTCGCGGGCAGCGCCCTAGTGTGGTCGGGCCAGTCCCAAACGCTCAATCCGGAATCGCTCACCGACGTCATCGACTCGATGACCGCAGCCGTCGCAAAGAAGCTCAAACAGGAAAAACTCATCCCATGACCAAGATCCGACCCAGCAAACTGTTCATCTTCCTCGTGGCGCTTTGCGCCCTCGCAGCGTGCAGTAAGACCACCACCAACATCTCCCAGAGCTATCGAAACCCCGGCTTCGAAGAGACTGTGTTCAAGCAGGTGCTCGTCATCGGGGTCTCCTCGAGCGAAGAGGGCCGGCAGGCCTTCGAGAACGCGTTCGCCAAGGCGATCGCGGAGGCGGGCGGCGGGGCCCAGGCGAGTTGGGGCGTCCTGCCAAAGGAAACTCAGCTGGAGGAAGACGAGCTCCGTGCTGCGATCGAAGCCGGCGGCTTCGACGGCGTGCTCGTCACCCGCCTGCTAAGCGTCGACAAGGATCAAGCGTACGTGGAGCCGAAGGCGTACAGCAACCCAAGGACGAGGTACTACGCAGGCGGCGGGGGAGGCCTCTACGGATACGGATTCTACGGATTCTACGGCACCACCTACGCCACGGTGCACGAACCGGGCTACTTCGAAACCAGCACGACATTCCGATTAGAAACCAACCTCTACTCCGTAGCCACCGACGGCCTAGTCTGGACCGCCCAATCCGAAACAGTAGACCCAGACTCAATCCCCGACGCCCGCACCTCGATGACCGCCGCCGTCGCCAAACGGCTCAAAGAAGAGCGCCTGATCCCGTAGCGGTCGAACGGCGCTAGGGCACCGGATCGCAGCTAAGGAACGCCTGCGTGAAAAACCCTGCGCGCACGGGCAATCGGATGGAGCTGTCGTCACTGCCGGGCCAGCCCG
>CBDURI010000076.1:0-10195 GCA_965369435.1 uncultured bacterium | reverse complement strand
CACGGGACTGTGTTTGGGGCTGATTCGGTTGCTGGCGGGGAGAAGTATGTTCTGCGGATGAGCAATCCCGTCGCCGAGATGGATGGGATCATCGAGGCGGACGGGTTTTCGGTCACCATTCCGGGCAGCCTATCGCTGTCTCAGGCGGGCCCGATCGCCGCGGCGCATCCCGATGTGGAGCACGCCAGCATCCTCAACCGCGGAGACTTTTCGGAGCTGACGCTGCGCTTCGTCGCAGGGCGTCAGCCGGCCTATCGGGTCGAGGCACGGGGCCCCTCGATCGAGATCACGATCGCTCGATAGCGCTCCTCGGCAAGTACGCCCTACTTGGACTGTGTGATCGATTGGAAGAAGCGCCGCGACTCGCGTTCGATATAGAGCAGCGCCTTTCCATCCTCGAGTGCCGCGCGAATGTCGCCGATCGAGCGCACTGTCCGCCTGTCTGCCTGCAGAATGATATCGCCGGCACGGAGGCCTGCACGATCCGCATCGGAGCCCGGTGCCACGCCCCGAACGAACACCCGACCGTCCCCTTCGTAGTGGAAACGCTTTCGGAGCTGCGGAGTTAGGTCTTCGAGCGCCAGGCCCAGCATGCCGTCGTCTTCGACGCTTGGCTTGTGGGACCGAGCGCCGTCCTCGTTTGGCCTCTCGCCAGTCACGAGCGTAATCTTCTTGCCCTGGTCGCCGCGGCGCACGTCCAAGTCGAGACGTTCACCCACGCCGTGCCGTAGCACCGTGCGTAGGAGGTCGTGTCCTTCCTGGATCCTCTCACCGTTGATCGCGATGATCACGTCGCCCGCTTGCAGACCCGCTTTGTCAGCCGGACCTTCGGGCACTACGCCGTTGATCAGGGCCCCACCGTCGAAGTTGTTACCGAAATGCGCAGCCAATTCTGGGGTAATTTCCTGGAAGGAGACGCCGAGCCAGGCGCGTCTAACCGTTCCGTTGTCGATGAGTTGCCGCGCTACGCGCTGGGCGATTTCGGAAGGGATCGCAAAGCCGATGCCGGTTCCGCGACCGATGATCATCGTGTTGATTCCAAGCACCCGGCCATGAAGGTTGACGAGCGGGCCCCCCGAATTGCCTGGGTTGATGCTGGCGTCCGTTTGCAAGTAGTCCTCGATCTCGTTGGCACCGATGGCTCCGCGACCCTTCGCGCTGAGAACTCCGGTCGTCACCGTATAGTCGAGCCCAAACGGCGACCCGATGGCCATGACGAACTGACCGACCCGCGCCTGCTCCGAGGACGCAAACTCCGCTTGCTGCAGGTTCTTCGCATCGATCTTGAGCATGGCGAGGTCCGTCGCCGGGTCCGCCCCGACCAGCTTGGCGGGAAAACTCTTCCCGTTCTTCAGGCGCACGTCGATGCGGCTTGCCTGGTGGACGACGTGGTTGTTCGTCAGGATGTATCCGTCCGAACGCAAAATGACCCCCGAGCCGCCTCCGCGGACGATGCCCCCGCGACCTTGCCCTCCGAAGAAGAACGGCAAGCCCTGATTCTGGGGCTTGGTCACTTCGACCTGAATACTCACGACCGAGGGCGACACCGTTTCAGCCACATGTGTCAGCGCGGTTTCGAAAGCGAGTGCCCTCGATAGGGCGTCCTCGTCGACGGCGCTCTGTTTGGGCGATGCCGATGCCGAGCCGAGCATGGCGAGGGCCATCGCGGCCCCGAGTACGATGAAACCGGGCTGTCGAAACGTCGTGCGGATCATGAAGATATCTCCTTGCCCCCCTAACCGGTCGGGCATCGTGTTGATTCCACCCTTGTGCGCGGGCCGGCGCGCGTAACGCAAAAGCCGCCCAATTGTAGCCGATTAATCGTCGAGGCAGGGCAGCGTGACCAGGAGGGTCGTGCCGCGACCAACCTCGCTGTCGATCTCGATGGTTCCTCGATGCTCTTCGACGATGTTCTTGACGATCGAAAGGCCGAGGCCTGTTCCGGTGCCCTTGCGCCGTGTCGAGAAAAACGGCTCGAAGACCCGGTCGAGCTCGGCCGCTCGAATCCCCACGCCGTTGTCTTGGATCTCGACGTGGACGCGGTCGTGGCCGTGCAAGCGGGTGGTCACGTGTACGAGCCCACCTTCTTCGGGGGCGGCGTTGCACGCGTTGGTGATGAGATTGACGAAGACCTGATGAAGCTGCGCGGGCACGGCGTTCACCTTGGGGAGGTTCTCAGCGCAGCTCAGCTCTATCGCGACGCCCGCTTCCCGGATGATGTGCTCGCAGAACCCCACCGCCTCCCGAACCACGTCGTTGAGAACGACCGGCTGAGCTTCTTCCTTGGACGGGCGTGCATACGTGAGAAGATTCCGCGTGAACGACATGATGCGGTCCGAGCTGCGCAGAATGCGTTCCACTCGCTTGAGGTCGGCGTGCTCGGCGCCGGTCCGCTTGAGCTTGCTCAGCAGGTACTCACCGTAGACCGAGATACTCGTCAGCGGGTTGTTGATCTCGTGAACGATGCCCGCGGCCAGCTGGCCGAGGGTGGCGAGCCTCTCGGCGTGGATGACCTGCCCCTCGAGCTCGCGGACTTCGGTTCGGTCTTGGCCGATCGCGATGACGCCGGCCACTCCCCCTTCGGCATCGAGAATCGGGGCCAAAGTGAACTGCAGACGCGTATGGCCGCCTCCAGCCTTGGGCAAGCGTAGCTCGAACGGCGCGACGTCCTGGCCGCGGAGCGCGTTGACGAAAGCAGACAAGACCCGAACTCGTTCGCTCGGCCCGGCTAGACGAAGGACGTCCTGAGCGACGAGCTCCGCCCGGTCGAGCCCGGTAATTCGGCCGAACGCGCTGCTGACGACTCGGATGCCCCGGTCGCGCCCGACTACCAGGACCGGGATGTTGGCGTGCTCCAGCAGTTTCTCGAGGTAGTCCCGGAGGTGGAGCGATTCTCTACGAAGCCCCCCGCTTTCAATCGCTGCGCTCGCCTGTGTCGCGGCGAGCAGCACCGCGTCTTCCAAGCGGGCCGGGAGCTCCGACCCCCGGTCGAACTCGGCGGACAGCACGCCGATCACCTCGCCAGCACGGCCGAGCGGCGCATCGAAGCCGTCGGCCGGAAGTGGCTCTTCGCCTCGACCAGCGAGCAAGATGGGCTGGTACGTTCGCCGCAACGTCATGCCAGTCGGAGGCCCTATCGGCTGATCGAAGCCTGCACGCAGGAGCCCCGCTTCGGTGATCGACACTTCGTCCATCGCCTCAGCTCGAATGTGGTGTGTCGTGGCTTGCACGAGGGTCGTTCGTTCGGCCACGCGTGGCGAGAGCCGCATTGCGAAGCGGGTCTTTGGATAGAGGCGCTCGAGCGCGTGGACGTATGAACGGAGGATCGCCTCGTCGGTCGCAACCCCTGCGGTCTCGCGCTGCGCCTGGTTCAGCGATGCGAGAATCTGCGAAAGGCTATTGCCTCGGGTCTCTTTGGACCGCGGCGACACGATCGACTTCACCGACGAGACCCGCGGCTCCAACGTTTGGCGTGCGGGGTGCTTTCTATGCGCGGAGTCGTCCATCACTCAGCCCTTAGCGCCCGGTTCACGCGAGGTATCCGCGGCGCGATCCAGATCGAAAATCCTCTGATGGCCAACGTATGAGGTGGTTTCGTAGCGGGTGATCTTTCCGATTTTGCGAACGATTTCCGCCATGCGCTCCGACTCCCGGATCAGGACCTGAGCTGCCTTTGCGCCATTCGAGTCTGGTTCAGATTGACGGAGCAAGAGCTCGGCATACGCCATCATACTGGTGAGCGGCTGATTGAGCTCGTGTGCCGCGGTGCCGGCCAACTCGGCGAGGACGCCTTGCTTCTCGGTGAACGCCAGCTTCTTTTGAGCTTCCGCCAATCGCTCTTCGACTCGTATCCGGTCTCGCAGATCGGCAAAAATGAGGACAATCGCGGACGGTTCCCCATGTTCGTAGATGAGTGAGGCGGACAGTTGAACCGGGATTCGGGCCCCGTGCAGGTCGATGAGGTCGAGCATCGTAGGTTCGAGCCGTCCTTCCCCGCCGTGCTTTGGGGTGAGCAACCGCTGCGCGACGAGCTCGGCTGAGGATCGCCCAAGCAGATCTTCGAGTGTGACGTTCCCGAGCACGTCCGTGACGTGCCGGCCAGAAATACGCTCCGCGCTGGGATTGAACAACACCACCCGTTGCTCCATGTCCGTCGCGATGATCGCATCTACGCTCGCGTCGATCAACGATTCCAAGAACTCCATCGTCTTGATCAGTTCTCTCTCGGTTTCACGCAAATCGGTGACGTCTTCGAACGAGATGACGGTGTGGTCCTCCGCTCCGATCAGTGGGGCAAACGAGGCGTTGCAGATGATCCTGCTTCCATCTCGCCGAACGAGCTCGATGTCCATCCCGCGCGGGTACTGACCGTGGGAGAGCGCCTCCCGAAGGCGTTGCAGATCCTGCGCGGACAACACGCGGCCTATGTCGTTCGACGAGATCGTCTCCTCGCGGTGGCTGACGATTTCGTACGACCTAGGGTTCGCGAAGACCATCTCGAGATCGGGGCCGACCACCACGATGCCCGGGGCCATCGATGCAAAGGTCTTTGCATACTTACGTCGCAAGTTGTCGAGTGGTGTGCGTGCACGCAGCCGTTCCAGTCGAACTACGAGCTCTTGCTGCCGGGCTGGCCGGAAAATGATGTCGCCGACCACCTCGTTCAGCTCCGCCGTACGGTCCTCCTCTGCGATCAGCAGTACCGGCTTCTCGCGCGGCGCTCCCCACGTGCCTGCCTTGGGGTGGGCCGCGTCCAGCACCACGACGTCTTGATGCACGTCACTGTCATCGACAGCCTGGGGCCCGAGCCGCTCGACTGACCAAGGGGTCCCTTCCAGTGTCTGGACGAGTTCCCGGTACAGGATCGAATCGTTCGAGATCAGCGCCAGCGTCGGCATGCGTTTGCACCCTACCAGAGACGACTCTGGTGGTGGCTCTTTCGGGTCGGGTGTGTAACCTTGGCTCACACGGGGCGTGTGGCAAAGCCGATTGGAATTTTCGACTCGGGTTTGGGTGGCCTCACGGTGGTCCGCGCCATCCGCACGGCATTTCCGACCGAGGACCTAGTCTATCTCGGTGACACCGCGCGAGTTCCCTACGGCACACGCAGTGCCGGGACCGTGGTCAAGTACGCCATCGCCTGTGCGGAGCGCTTGCTCAGCTCCGACATCAAGCTCCTGGTCGTCGCATGCAACACGGCGAGCGGGGTCGCGCTGGGCGAGCTGCAAGCCCGCCTGGACATTCCAGTGGTCGGCGTGATCCAGCCGGGTGCGCGGGCCGGCGTGAAGGCGACTCGCAGTGGGCGCATCGGGATCCTGGCGACGGCGGGCACGGTGGCGTCTGGCGCATACGAGCGTGCAATTCATAGGGAAAACGAGACGATGAACGTGTTCGCCCGACCGGCTCCCCTGTTCGTGCCGCTGGCGGAAGAGGGCTGGGTCACCGGAGAGGTGCCTCGCCTTGCGGCCCGGCGTTACCTCGGGCCCCTCGCCGACGCCGACGTCGACACGATCGTGCTCGGCTGTACGCACTACCCGCTACTCTCCAAGACGATTCACGAGGTGGCCGCGGAGCTGCTGGGTCACGACGTGACCATCGTGGACAGCGCCCAGGCTACTGCCGAGACCTTGACGGACATGTTGACGCCAAACCCCCCCGGCTTGGAGCTCCCTGGGACGCTCCGAATCTTGGTAACCGACCTCCCAGACCAATTTGGCTCCGCCGCGTCCAGATTCCTTGGCAAACCCACCCAGGGGCTGGATATCCACGCCATCGATCTCTAAGGTTGCCGATTACAGCTACATCAATATAGTATATAAATACTGATATGCGCGATCTGGGGGGACATGCCATCGCCGCGAGCGAACCACCGATTGACGGCGAAAATAGGATTTTCGCCACGGGTGAGCTTCTCGACGGTATCTACGAAATCATGCAGCTCTTGGGGCGGGGCGGGATGGGCGAGGTCTTCGAGGCTCACGACCACCTCCTCAACCGGCGGGTGGCGATCAAGGCGGCTTGGCCGAATCCATTGACTCCGCCTCTGCGCAACGAGGCGCGAGCTCTGGCGGCCTTTCAGCACCCCAGCCTGGTCAGCGTACACACCCTGGGGGAGCATCGCGGGATCGACTACCTCGTGATGGAGCGGGTTTATGGGGTCTCGTTGACCCAACATGCTTCTACGCGCTGGCACAGTGGCGAGCAGTTCACTGCGGCAGAGGTTGTCCAGATACTGCTGCCGGCCAGCGAAGGGTTGAGCGTCGTGCACCGGGCCGGGCTCGTCCATCGCGACGTGAAGCCGGACAACATCATGCTGACGCCGGTCCATCGGGTCGTGCTGATGGATTTCGGTCTCGTGCTGCCCGAGTTCGACGTCGACGGGCAACAGCGCGTGGCGGGTTCGCCACCCTACATGGCGCCCGAAGCGTTGCTGAACACGGCCGCAACGGGGAGCGGTCATCTGGTCGACATCTTTGGCCTCGGGGTCGTTGCCTACGAGTTGCTGACCGGGACCCGGCCTTATGCCGGGGTGACGATTCGCGAGGTGGTCGCATCCCACGAGCGTGGGCAGCCGGCGCCGCTCGGTAGTCTCCGGCCGGACTGTCCGCAGCCACTGTGTCAGCTCGTCCACGAGATGCTCAGTCCGGATCCACAGGTGCGCATTCAGAGCGCCGAGGCGGTTGCGTGGCAGCTGCGCGCGATCCGCGACGAGCGGCCGCGTAGCGACAGTCCCGCCGTGACGCACAAGAAGGGCCCGTCCGTGTTGATCGTCGATGACGACATCGACCTCGCCAAGATTCTCACGTTCTACGTGCGGCAGATCGTCGGCCCTTCGGACATTCGCGTGGCGCACGACGGCGAAGAAGCGCTGGCCGAGGTCCAAAAGGCGGAGCCCGATGTGATGCTCCTCGATCTGCACATGCCTCGCATGAACGGCGTCGAGCTCTGCATGCAGCTCAAGGGGGAAGGGCTCGCGCAGAGTTGCTCGATCATCTCGGTGAGCGCGGGTGCGCAAGAGCATGATGTCCAGCTGCTTCACCAGCTCGGCATCCATCACTTCGTCGAAAAGGGTTCGAACCTGCGAGAGCGACTTCGAGCGGTTTTCGTCGAAGTGTGTGGTGACCAGGTCCTAGCGGACGGCTGAACGCGCACCTAGACTGCGGCATGGTTGATCCGGACCGTTCGGTTTCGAAGCTCAGGCAGTGGGCGGAGTACCTCGTTACCTTGCTGGACGACCGGTTTCGCGTTCCGGGAACCGATTTTCGCTTCGGCCTGGACCCGATTATCGGCATCTTGTTTCCAGGTCTCGGTGACGCTGTGACCGGCGCAGGGTCGGTCGGCCTCCTGGCACTTGCGCTGCGCCGTGGTGTACCGCGTGTCGTCTTGTTTCGAATGATCTTGAATATCTTGGTTGATGTCGTTGCCGGCACGCTTCCGATCGTGGGTGACATTTTTGACGCGGCCTACAAATCGAACCGTCGCAACCTGGAGCTCATCCGCGAGCACGAAAACCCCGAGTCGAAGCCGACAGCATGGGACTATGTGATCGTCACCCTCGGTGTGATCCTCGCGATCCTCAGCATCATCGTGCCGCTGGCCGCCGTTCTCTACTTCGGGCTCAATTATGGGCCGGAGCTTCTCGAGTATCTTCGGCTTCGGTGAACCGCTCTTCGGCCTTGCGAAGCTCCTCCTCGAGGTGCCGAATCTTCCGCCGTAGCGAGCGAAGGTCGCGCTGTGTCGCGAGATTCAATGCGTCGGCGACCCGCTGAACACGCTGCTCGAAGCCTCCCTCGACGCGACCACGAAAACGGAAGGCCTTCACCACCAGCTGTTGAACTTTGGGCTCCTGCATCAGCTTCGCGACCCGCGGGTCCTGTAGCAGTGTGAAAAGGTGTTCTTGGAGCTTAGCCATCGTTCGAACTGCGGCTAGCCAATCACGGACTGGAGCTTGGTGGCGAGCAGCGCGTTTCCGGTGACCTTGATCTTGCCCTGCATGAAGAACTGCATCGCGGTCCCGGGCTTTTCCGTCATGGCCTTCCAGTCGTCGGTAGAGAGCTCGATCGTGCACTCGGCATTGCCCTGGTCACCCTCGGTGACGCCCGGAGCATCCTTCATGTTCACGGTCCAGACGCCGCCGTCTTGGCCGTTCACTTTGAACAGAAAAATGGCATCGACGGCCTTGGCCTTGTCGACGTCGCTCTCGATCGAGCGTGGAATATCCTGAGTGAATGAAACTTGGGCGTTTGGCACGGATGAAGATTTAACAACGCGCCCCGAACAGTGTCAAGCCGGCCTCCACTAGGTGCCGGTTTCCAAGTCCTGCGCCAGGAAAGCGAGAATGACTTCGTCGAGCGTCTTTTGAGTCAGCACGTCGTGGCCGAACGGTGCGGCCGGCGCCTGGGAAATCCGTTGACCGGAGATGCTGCTGGCCCGAATTTGCTCGTAGCGTGGCGACCCTTCGAGCAGGCGCGCGGCGGCGTCATCGAGGACCTCGGTCGTGACCTCGGCGGGAGGCGCTCCCTCGGCCGTCACGCTGCTATCAGCCGCGGCCGGGTCATCCTCGTCGTACACCCCGTCTCGCAGCCCGATGAACACGCGCTTGTGTTGATCTTGCATCAGCTGCTTGACGATGACTGCGATGTTCTCAGCCTCGACGTGCTCTTGGTACGAAGTCTTTTCCGAAGCGATGATGCGTCCGCCGTCCGCGAAAAGCTGCGTGATGACGTGCGGCCTCTTCACACCCGAATCTTCGGTTTGAATGTGATACAGGTTTCCCTTATGGCGCACGTTCGTGTTGTACCCCACGAGGGGTGACGGACTCGCTCCCATTCCAAGATCATATCCCAGAAAAAGGGGACAGTCCCCTTTTCCCAGGGGTTAAGGAAACCAAGCTGGTTCATGGCCGGAAACAAAAAGAAAAAGACGCAAGTACGGCCGCTGCTCGTTCGCCCCGGTGCGCGATACACGTGCTTTGGCGACGGATTGTGCTGCACCGACATCCACGGGATCGGGCCTCTGACCAAGAAAGAGGTGGCCGCGATGCGTCGCATCGACCCCAAATCAGCGGGTTGGGATGACGACCACGACGACTACATGCTCAACACGGCGGCCGATGGCGGCTGCGTCTTCCTGATGGCGGACCAGCGCTGCTCGGTGCACGCGCAGCTCGGTCCTGAGGCCAAGCCCGACGGTTGCCGCCGTTTCCCATTGGGTTTGGCGGCGACCCCGAACGGCGGGCGGATCACGACCGATCATCGGTGCCCGTGCCGCACCATGGGGGACCGCCCCGAGATTCGTCCGGAGGACGTGGAGAGCTCGGTGTCGGACGGCGGGAGCAGGCCCGTCGCCGATCGCCGCATCAAGCGCATCCCGATGAGCCCGGGCGAGGAGCTCAAATTCGCTGATTGGGAGCCGATCGAAGCCGAGTATTTCAAGCGGCTTCGCGGCCGCGAGGCGCTCATGTCCATCCTGGACGCCGAAGCGTTTCCAGTTCTGCACGGGAGCAGCTGGGACGAGCAAGCGGACGAGTTCATCGATGCGCGAGATGGTTCGCAGTTCGGTGTGACCATGGCGTGGGTCGGCGACACGATCAGCGCCCTTCAAAATGATCGCGTCCCGAGGGCGCCGGGGCGTCCCTGGGCCGCGGCGTTCGATCGTGCGCAGGCCCGCTCGCCCAAGGCTGGCACC
The DNA here is from genome assembly GCA_965369435.1 of uncultured bacterium. Lineage (GTDB taxonomy): Bacteria > Myxococcota_A > Polyangia > Polyangiales > Houyiibacteriaceae > SG8-38. The sequence continues at coordinate 508 of CBDURI010000076.1, read as the reverse complement.
AGTCGCGAGGTCTTTGCGGATTGGATTGCCGACGAGATTTGGTCACTCAAATGGGCCGAGGACTACGATTTCGCACTGGCCCGTCAGGAGCTCGCCACGAGGCTCACCATCGCCGAGGACATCTGTGCGCGTCTTCGAAAGGAAGGCCTACGGGCGGACAGGGCGGCGGCCGAGGCGGTGATGATCGTCGAGGTTGTCGGCGAGTCCGACTTCTGGACCGAGGTCAAGGACTGCATGCGCCCCTCATGATCCAAGGCGACCGCGACAGCGCAGTGCTTGCCCTCCAGATCGGGCGACCTTTGCGCGCGGCGTCGACGGTCCTGCGCAGGTGTGATCTAGGCCTGCCGATCGTGGCGGAGGTTCCGCCGATTCTCGACACCGGGGAGCCGTTCCCTACTCGCTACTGGCTGACCTGTCCTTTGGCGCACCGACGACTCGCCCGCATCGAAGCGGAGGGCGGTGTTCGCGCCGCCCAGGCCAAGGTCGCCGCGGACCCCGATCTCAAAGC
>CBDURI010000075.1:0-10284 GCA_965369435.1 uncultured bacterium | reverse complement strand
ACGGTGCCCGAAGACGACATTTGCACTTCCAGTGACCCCGACGCGTTCGCCCTCGCGCAAAACCCCCGCAACATGAAGGGCGTCTTTTTGGCGGTGAGCCTTTCGAACGGCACGATGTACTACCTCGACATCTACGACCTCAACGCCCCATGCCGCGGCGGGGAGGGGACCATCGCCTGCACCCTGGCCGAAACCGGTTCGGACCAATTCGCGAGCATCCGGCGTCATCGCCGCCGGTTCGGCTTCACGCCGTCTACCTTCATCGCGATCGACGGTACCCCTTCGCTGCAGTTCAACACGGCGCCAGGTAAACTCGACGCAACGACCGGGGAGCCACTGAACTCGGACGGCCCGGGTCTCGAATTCATCAGCTGCCCAGCGGCGATGGCCGGCGAGCGCTCCTCGATGTTCAACGTCTTCGGAGAGAGGGCGGGACCCGGCGATGAAGACGCGTTGGTCTGCTCGTCGTCTCAGGTGTGGAGTACCTTCACACAGCGCTGGGACGCGCGATGGGAAGGTTTGATCCCGCATTCAGAGGGCGGTCTCGGTCTCTTCTCCGATGAGTCGTTCCCTCCTCCTGGGTCCCCCGATGGGACCGCTGGGACGCCCGGGAACTGGTTCCTGGCCGGCGACGTCCCTTTCTGCCGCGTGGGGGTCCTCGGTGACCTGGGCGGCCCCGAGACCGACAGCGAGCTGAGCATCGACCACTTGGCGTCCTATGGCGGAGACCGTCTCCTCATCGTCGGCGAGCTGCCGCCCAGCACCCGGGACGATCCCGAGTGCAAGGACTTTGAAGACCTGCGGGACGATATCGACAGGTTTCCGGTTTGGTTTCCGATCATCGATGCCTTCAACGATCAACTCAGGATCGGGGAGTCACTCAGCGACCGCTACACGCTCGACGAGGTCCGGTTCTGCTTCACCCAGTTCACGGAGTACGAAATACACACGCGGAACGTCTACACGGTCACCGGCACGACCTCTGGCTTCATCCATCGCGTCGTCCCGGACGAGACGACCGGCGAATGCGTCTTCGACGACGACCGCCCCGTCGTCGGCGGCGACATGGACCCAATACCAGACGTGGACACCTTCCTGACCGGACGCGCGTTCGAGGACACCCAGTTCATCAACCCCTCGGCGAGCTTTCGGATCGGCCCGTTCCCCCCGATGACTCCCGTCACGGACACCACTGTCGCGTTGCTCAACTTCAACATCCTGAACCAGTTCGTCCCCGAGGTGCTCGACACCAGCACGGCCCGCCGTTCGTTGCCCGCCTCGATGCTCTTTTCCGAGCAGCAGGACCAGCTGTTCTTCGTAGACTTCGCGGCGGGGGTCCGACGTATCGTCTTTTCTCCGCTTTCCATCGTCCAGACTTTTGAGTAGACCCGGTTCATGGGTGTACGGGGGACGGCTCGAAAGAAGGACCACACCCCGGTCATGCGCCAGTTCCTGCGCGCCAAGGGGCAACATCGCGACGCGATCATCTTCTTTCGCATGGGGGACTTCTACGAGATGTTTTACGAGGACGCGGTTCGGGCGGCCGACATCCTCGACATTGCGCTGACGTCGCGCGGCACCGATCCAGACGGCAGCAAAATCCCGATGGCAGGCGTGCCGCACCACGCGGCAGCCGGGTACCTCGCGGCGCTGCTCCGCCACGGCGAGAAGGTCGCGATTTGCGAGCAGATCGGCGACCCGTCGAGCATCCGTGGCGTCGTTCCGCGAGAGGTCGTGCGTGTGGTCACTCCGGGGCTTTGCCTCGAGCCGGACGCACTCGATGCGCGCGCTGAAAATTTTCTGGTTGCAGCAACGCGAGATGGGGGGGTCGCCGCGCTCGAGCTCTCCACCGGCACGCTTCGCGCCTGCGTCGTCGAGGTCGGCCCGCAATGGGTCGGAGAGCTCGTTCGATTGGACCCCGCCGAAGTACTGATCGAATCGGGCGCTTCCGGTCTCGAGGCGCTGTGCAGGCAGAGCCTTCCCAACGCCGCGTTGCGAATAGTCGAGCTCGAGGGTGGGACCGAGCGGCTGAGTGAAACGCTCACCGCCGAACAGGCCGCGGAGCTCGCGGCCCAAGAGCCCGCAGGCCGGGCCGCCGCCTTGGTGCTCGACTATGCCCGAGCGCATCAAGCCACCTCGCAGATTCACCGAGCCACGCTCTACACGGCGGGCGACCGGCTCGTCTTGGACGATGCGGCGGTTCGTAACCTGGAGCTCGTCCGCACACTCGACGGCGAGCGCAGGGGTTCTCTCCTCGATCTCCTCGACGACACCAAAACCCCGATGGGAGCCCGCGCACTTCGCTCCCAGCTACTGGAACCGCTGACGGACATCGAGCGCATCCGGCGACGGCACGACGCGGTCGAGCTCTTCGTGCTCGACGCCCGTTCCCGCGACCAGTGCAGGGCGCGTCTCGGTGAAATCGGTGACCTCGAGCGTCTCGCCGTGCGCACGGCGGTCGGCATGGCCACCCCGCGGGATCTCGGCGTCATTCGCAATGGCCTCGCGAGTGCAGCGGCGCTACGCCACCAGCTCTCGAGTCGTCCGGGGACCGACCTCGACAACGCGATGGCCTCCCTCGAGAACGCGGACCTGTGCCCGGATGTGCTCGATCTGCTCCGCGACGCGCTCGTCGCCGAGCCCCCCGCCATCGACCGGCAGGGGGGGATCTTTGCGGACGGGCACCTCGATGAGCTCGATGCCCTGCGTAAGCTATCGACCACGGCCAAAGACATCGTGCTCGATCTCGAGCGCCGCGAACGGAAGCGCACCGGCATCGGTTCGCTCAAGATCAAGTTCACTCGCGTGTTCGGCTACTACATCGAGATCACGAAATCCAAGCTCGATGCAGTCCCCGACGAGTACGTACGCAAGCAAACCATCGCCAACGGGGAGCGCTTCATCACGGCCGAGCTCGCCGAGCTTCAAGACCGCATCCTTCATGCCGATGAACGCGCGCGGGCCCTCGAATCGGCGGCCTTCGTCGACCTCCGCAAGGCGATTGGCGACGAAGCCCCAAGGCTTCACCGACTTGCGCGCGTGATCGCCTCCATCGACACGAGCGCCGCGCTCGCCGAGGTCGCGCAGTGCCGCGGCTATGTGCGGCCTATCGTGGACAGCAGCCGCGAGCTGTTCCTCGAAGACAGCCGTCACCCCACCGTCGAATGCTACGCGGCCAAGGACGGCTTCGTCCCCAACACCATCGAGCTCGACCCCGAGGGCACCCGGTTCATGTTGCTGACGGGACCCAACATGTCGGGCAAGTCGACGGCCATGCGACAGGCGGCGCTTGCGGTGATCATGGCCCAATCCGGCGGGTTCGTGGCGGCCCGTAGCGCCCGGATTGGCATCGTCGATCGCGTCTACACCCGTGTGGGGGCCAGCGACCACCTGGCCCGTGGACAGAGCACCTTCATGGTCGAGATGATGGAAGCGTCCGCGATCCTGCGCGGAGCGACCGATCGCTCGTTTGTCATCCTGGACGAAATCGGGCGCGGCACGAGCACCTATGACGGGCTCGCGATCGCCTGGGCGGTAGCCGAACACCTCCACGATGCAACGCGTTGCCGGACGATCTTCGCGACGCACTATCACGAGCTTTGCGAGTTGGCCGATCGCCTGCCCAACGCTGCCAACTACAACGTCGCGGCAAAAGAGCACGATGACAGCATGATTCTACTGCATCAGCTCGTGCCTGGCGGTTCCAACCGTAGTTATGGCCTCGCTGTTGCGCGGCTAGCCGGTGTTCCTCCGGTGGTCCTGGCGCGTGCCAAGACCAAACTGCGAGAGCTCGAGACGCGGGCCCAAGGCGCACCGGCGCCACAGATGCCGCTGTTCGAAGCGCCCTTGCCCCAACAGTCCGAGGTGGAAGCCACCTTACGAGCTCTCGAGATCGAGCGCATGACCCCGGTCGACGCGCTCGTCACACTTGCGAGGCTCCGCGACCTCGCGGGCAGTGACGACGAGTAACAAAAGCCGGGCCGCGGTATACCTCGGGCAGGGGGGCTGTTACCATCGGCACCATGGATGATCGCCTTGGCCGGATCACTGCAGCACTCGAAGAGGCAGACCGGCAAATCGTCAGCGCACTCAATGCGCGGGCGAGGGCGATCCACGAGTACAACGCCCTGCGCGAAGATGCCCGCGACGAGCCGCTACGCCTGCCCAAAAAGGCCCACGTCATCGACGCTGCGCGCGCGCTCGCTGAGGAGTTCCCCGCAGACAGCATCGAGCCCGTGTTCCGCGAAGTCTTGTCCGCATGCACGGAGCTGATCACACCCGACGTGGTGGCGTACTTCGGCGGCCCCGGCGACCTCGCGCATGCCGCCGCGCGCGACTACTTCGGTCATGCGCCGAGCTTCCGGCCCACCGAGTCGATTCCTGCCGTGCTCGAAGCCGTGCTGCACGGCCACGCGACCTTCGGCGTGATTCCACTCGAAACGTCGAGCGACGGCGCGATCACGGCAACCTTGAAGGGCCTCGTTGCCACCGATGCCAGACTCTGCGCCGAACGCATCGCGCCATTGCGCTATCAGCTCCTCTCCCAGTCGGGTGACCAAACGGAGGTGGTCAAGATCTACGGCACAGCGCCGGCCATCGCCGCGTGCGAACGCCAGCTGCGCTCACGATACCCGGACGCCATCCTGGTCGACGTGCAGTCGGGACAAGCCGCCGCTCACTTCGCGATTGGAGACGACCAGTCGGCGGCGCTCGGCTCCGCTCTTCTCAAAGAACTGTTCGGCTTGAAGCTGATCGACGACCGCCTCGAAGACGACTCTGACGTCGTCATCCGCTTCGGCGTGGTCGGCAACCGACTCCCATCACGCACCGGACAAGACCGCACGGTCCTCGCCATCGCTCCCGGCGATGAACCGGGCGCGCTCCATCGCGCACTGCAACCGTTGGCCGACCGCAAGATCAACCTCACCCGCGTCGAATCGAGGCCTTCGACCGGCACCCAATGGCAACACGTGTTTTTCCTCGAAATGGACGGCCACATCACGGACCGGGCGATTCTTACGGCGGTGGAGGAGCTGCGCCGCATCACACGTTATGCCAAGGTGCTCGGAAGCTACCCTCGACCGAGCTGACCGAGCCCCATGAGCGACCTCGCCGCACCCCACATTCTCGCGCTGACGGCGTACGAGCCAGGCAAACCTGAAGAAGAACTGACGCGCGAGCTCGGCATCGACGACGTGGTGAAGCTCGCTTCGAACGAAAACCCGTACGGCCCTTCACCGAAGTGCATCGAGGCGATCTCGGGCGCCACGCTCGCCTTGCACCGCTACCCGGACCCGCGGGGCCATGCCCTGCGCCAGGCCCTCGCCGGCCATCACAACGTGCCGGTTGAAGAGCTGTGTCTTGGCAACGGGTCCAACGAGCTGATCGACCTGATCTGCCGCGTGACCGCGAGCCGCGGCGAGCATGCGGTCTTTGGCCACCCGTCGTTTCCTTGTTACCGCATCGCCTCGGTGGCGCAGGAGCTCGACTTCACGGCGGTCCCGCTGCGCGACCATCTCCATTGGAACGTGGACGACTTGCTCGGTGCGGTCACCCCAAAGACGAAACTGCTCTTCATCTCCAACCCCAACAACCCGACCGGCAGCTACATCGCGAGGGGCGAGCTAGAGCGGCTCCTGCGCGCGCTCCCCGAACGGGTGCTCGCGGTCGTCGACGAAGCCTATTTCGAGTACGTCGACGCCGAAGACTTCGCTCCTGCCACCGAGCTGCGGAACACCCGCGCACGCTTGGCCATCCTGCGAACCTTCTCGAAAGCCTATGGACTCGCCGCGCTTCGCGTCGGGTACGTGATCGGCACCCCCGAGCTCATTACCGCCCTCAACCGATTGCGCGCACCGTTCAACGTCGGCACGGCGGGCCAAGTCGCCGCACAGGCCGCGCTCGCCGACGACACCCACCTCCGAACCGGCGTCGAAGCGACGGTGCGAGAGCGCCACAAGCTCGCAGACGCCCTCGAAACCGCGGGGCTCCGCGTGGCACCGAGCCAGGCCAACTTCGTCTTGGTCGACCTGCAGCGCCCGGGAAGGGCTGTCTACGAGGCGCTGCTCCACGAAGGAGTGATCGTGCGCCCCATGCCCGCGCCACTCGAGTCGTCGATCCGCGTGACAGTTGGCAAGCCAGAAGAGAACGAGCGCTTTCTCCGTTCGCTCGAGCGCGTGCTAAGGCAAGCGCGTGTCTAGCGCGCCCAAGAAGAGATACCGCGTTCGTCGATCGGGGCCGTTGGTCGGCAGCGTTCGGGTGCCGGGCGACAAATCGATCGGCCACCGGAGCCTGATCTTCGCTGCGCTCGGGCGCGGCGTGTCCCGCATCACCGGGCTCTCCGAGGGGCTCGACAATGCAGCAACCCGCCAGGCCTTCCGCTCGATGGGAGTCGCGGTCGAAGCCGCCGACGCGGCCACCACCGTGCATGGGGTCGGCCTGCGCGGCCTCCAGATGCCCACCGACGTCGTCGACTGCGGCAACTCGGGAACCACGATGCGACTGCTCGCCGGTTTGTTGAGCGGGCAGCGCTTCGGGACCCGCATGACTGGCGACGAGTCCCTCACACGCCGCCCGATGGGACGGGTGATCAAGCCACTGCGGGCGAGGGGGGCGCACATCGCGGGAACCGCAGGCGCCAAGCCCGACGAGGTCTATCCCCCGATTTCAATTGCGCCCTTGGTCGAAGGCGAATCGCTCCGGGGCCTCGAATATTCGATGCCGATCGCCAGCGCCCAGGTGAAGAGCGCCCTCCTGCTGAGCGGCCTCTACGCATCGGGTCCGACCGCCATCGAAGAGCCCGTGCTCTCGCGCGACCACACCGAGCGCATGATGCTGGCACTGGGCGTTCCGCTACAAACCGCTGGGGCCTCCGTCGTACTCGACCCGAGCGGCGACTGGGCCCGGGGCTGGGAGCCCTTCGAATGGCACGTCCCCGGCGACCCCTCGAGCGCGGCGTTCCCGCTACTGGCCGCCGCGATGATCCCCGGCAGCCACGTCAGCGTAGAGGACGTGTGCGTCAATCCGACCCGGACCGGTCTCTTCGATTGGCTGCGTTTACTCGGTGTGAACATCTCTGTACGGCCGAGCGGCCACGGCGCCGGTGACGAACCGATGGCGCAAGTCGCCGTCGAACACAGCACCGTTCGCGGCTCGGTCGCGGGCGGCGAGTTGATCGTCCGCATGATCGACGAGATCCCCGCGGTCTGCGCATTGGCTGCGGTCTCTACAGGGCGTACCGAAATCCGCGACGCCGCAGAGCTTCGCGTCAAAGAGAGCGACCGGATCGCCACCATGGCCCAGGTCCTCGGCGCCTTTGGCGTTCCGTGCGAGGAGCTCCCCGACGGATTGATCATCACCGGAGGCGCTCCCCTGCGCGGCGCTGAAATCGAGAGTCGTGGGGACCACCGAATCGCAATGGCCGCCACGCTGCTTGGCTTGTTGGCGCAAGGCGAGTCTTTGATCGACGGTGCCGAGGCGGTCGACACCAGCTTCCCTGGGTTCGTCGCGCTGCTGCGTTCGCTCGGGGCCGACATCACGGAGGAAACCCTATGACTCGCCCACGCCCCGTCATCGCGATCGACGGCCCGGCCGGGGTCGGCAAGAGCACGACGGCCCGGGTCCTCGCTCAGCGCCTCGGCTACACCCTCGTCGACACGGGCGCCCTCTATCGCGGCGTAGCCTTGGCGGCGCGCGACCGTGGCGTCTCATGGGACGACGAGACCGCCGTGGTGGCCCTCGCAGATGAGACCGAGCTTGCTTTCGCCTCGCAAGACGATGGAACACCTAGGCTTTTGCTCGACGGTAAGGACCGAGCGGACGATATCCGAACCCCCGAGCTCGCAGCGGGCGCCAGCCAGGTCAGCGCCTATCCCGGGGTCCGTCGCGCGCTGCTCCACATCCAGCGCGATCTGGGCCGCGAGGGTGGGGTCGTGCTCGAAGGGCGCGATATCGGTACCGTGGTCTTCCCGGACGCAGAGGTGAAACTCTTCCTGACAGCATCGGCCGAGGAACGCGCCCATCGCCGCGTCCGAGACCTCCGGGATCGCGGAACCACAGCGGATTACGGCCAGATTCTGTCCCAAATCCGTTCCCGCGACGAAGCGGATTCCACACGCGCGATCGCCCCTCTGCGCCCGGCGGAGGACGCAGTCATCCTCGACAGCACCAGCCTCGGGCTCGAAGCGGTCGTCGAGCATGTCCTCGAGCTAATCCGGTCCTGCAATTGACACCCTATAACTCCCCTGCTACCCAGGCATTCCCCTGCATTTCCGGAGGCCTTCAGAGGGTCGGCCAGTCGTGCCAAGTACTCTCGACGACTCCCGAAGCAGTGATTGATCCATGACAGAAACCACACAAATCGAAACCCCCAATCCCGAGAGCTTCGCTGCTCTTTTCGAAGCCTCGGCCACACGTACAGACCAACTCCGCGAGGGCGACATCGTCGCCGGGACGATCCTGAAAGTCAGTAAGGACTCCGTCGTCGTCGACATCGGATACAAGTCCGAAGGCGTCATCTCGCTGCACGAGTTCATCAACGCGGAAGGCAACATCTCGGCGACGCCCGGCGATGCGGTCGACGTCCTGATCGAAACCAAGGAGAACGAAGACGGCCTCGTCATGCTCTCCAAGGAGAAGGCCGACAAGCTCAAGGTCTGGGACGAGATCAGCGCCGCGTGCGAACGCGACGAGTTGATCGAAGGCACGATCACACAGCGCGTGAAAGGCGGCCTCGCCGTGACCATCCGCGGTGGCGTGAAGGCGTTCCTTCCCGGCTCGCAGGTCGACCTCCGGCCGGTCCGCAACCTCGACCGCCTCCTCGGCCAGACCTTCCAGTTCAAGGTCATCAAGTTCAACAAGAAGCGTGGCAACATCGTGCTTTCGCGTCGCGTGCTTCTCGAGAAGGAACGCGACCGCCTCAAGGAAGCCACCCTCGAGAACCTCCAAGAGGGCCAGGTCGTCACCGGCACGATCAAGAACATCACCGAGTACGGCGCGTTCGTCGATCTTGGCGGCATCGACGGCTTGCTCCACATCACCGACATGAGCTGGGGCCGGGTCAATCACCCGTCCGAGGTCTTCGAGGTGGGCAACGAAGTCACCGTCAAGGTGCTCAAGTACAATGCCGACACGGAGCGCGTTTCGCTCGGCCTCAAGCAGACCATGGAAGACCCGTGGAATGTGGCCACCGACATCTACGTCGCAGGCAAGAAGGTCAAGGGCAAGGTCGTGTCGCTCACCGACTACGGCGCATTCGTCGAGCTCGAGCAGGGCGTCGAGGGCCTCATTCACGTCAGCGAAATGACCTGGGCCAAGCCAAAGCATCCCTCGAAGGTGCTCGAGGTCGGCCAGGAGGTCGAGTGTGTCGTTCTCGACCTCGACGCGCAGAACAAGCGCATCAGCTTGGGCCTCAAGCAACTCGAGCCTGACCCGTGGACGGTCTTCACTCAGAAGTACAGCCCGGGCGACATCATCCAGGGCCGCGTCCGCTCCATCACCGATTACGGCGTGTTCGTCGGCATCGAGGACGGCGTCGACGGCATGGTCCACAAGTCGGACGTCAGCTGGACTCAGCGCATCAACAACCCGGCCGACCTGTACCGCAAGGGAGACGAGGTCGAAGCGATCATCCTTTCGATCAACCACGAGGACCGCAAGGTCAGCCTCGGCATCAAGCAGCTCTACGAAGATCCATGGAGCTTCGTGCCGAAGCGCTACCCCGAGGGCACCGTCATCGAGGTCCGCTCGACGGGCGCCGACGAGTACGGCATCCACGTCGAGCTCGAGCGTGGCGTCGAGGGTGTGATTCCCCGCGGCGAGATCAGCGCCGACCTCAGCCAGGAGCCCACCGACATCGTCAAGACCGGCGACATCGTGAAGGCTCAGGTCATTCGTCTGGACGACGACGACCGCACCATCACGCTGTCGCTTCGCGCGGCCGAGGGCCAGGACGTCAACCAGGTCGCACGTCCCGAGGAGGCCCAGAAGCGGGTCGCCCCTCGCAAGATCGGCCCGAGCCTAGGCGGCGCACAGGCAACGCTCGGCGACGCCCTGAAGGACAAGCTCGGAGCCATCTCCGTCGCGCCCAACCCAGAAGAAGCCCCGGCGGAAGCCGAAGAGACCCCCGCAGCAACCGAAGAGGCCCCCGCGGACGCCGAAGAGACTTCGTCCGACGCGCCCGCGGAAGAAGAGAAAACCGACTAACACTCTTCGCCTGACGCCACACAGACTCGAGCTCGGGCACCCGCAGGGGCTCGGGCTCGATGTCGTTAAGGGAGCCCACAG
>CBDURI010000074.1:0-10317 GCA_965369435.1 uncultured bacterium | reverse complement strand
CGAGTGAGCGCGTCGTAGGAACCAAACACGCGATCCGGGTCCTGAATCGCGTCGAGCGGTTCGGCGCTATCCTGATCGGATGTATCGCCAAATTCGCGAACTATGCCGTACAGGGTGTTGCGCTCCGCCGGAGCTCTACCCGCATCGCGGATGACTCGCCGCAAAGTCGCAGGAGTCATGAGCTGCCCATGCCGCGCACCCGCAGCGGTCGAGATGCTCTCGTTCATCAGGGTCCCGCCGAGGTCATTGACGCCACAGCTCAGCAGCAGCTGCGAAGTCCGGAGGCCTTCCTTGACCCAGGACGCTTGGAGGTTGGCAATGTCCCGGCCGAGCATCAGACGGGCTGTGGCGTACAGGCGCAACACATCGTCCCCGGTCGGCCCGGGGCGCACCCCGGACACGTCGCTCGTGGCGAACAGCGGCGCCTCCTCGTGGACGAACGACAGAGGAACGAACTCGGTGAACCCGCCGGTCTCTCTTTGAACGTTGCGGAGCAAATCCAAGTGCCGCATGCGCTGCTCGACCGACTCCACGTGTCCGAACATCATCGTCGATGTGGTTCGAATCCCAAGCCGGTGGGCCGCCGTAATCACGTCCAGCCACTCGCCGGTACTGATTCTCGTCGGCGAAATCGCCTTTCGCAGGCGGTCATCGAGGATCTCGGCCGAGGTCCCCGGAAGCGTCCCCAACCCGGCGTCCTTGAGCTCGGCCAAGTACGCCGCGAAGGAGACTCGCTTGAGCGAGGCGCCGAACTTCACCTCTTCCGGCGAGAAGGCATGAATGTGGATCCCGGGCGCGGCGTCCTTCACCACGCGGCACAGATCGATGTAGCTATCCGCGGTGAGGTTCGGCGAAAGCCCCGCCTGAAGGCACACCTCGGTGGCGCCCATGTCCCAAGCCTGTCGGACCCGGCGCGCGATCTCGTCGTGTGGGAGGAAGTAGCCCTGCTCCGAGCGCACCGTGCGAGCGAACGCGCAGAACTTGCAGTTCTTGATGCAGACGTTCGTGAAATTGATATTGCGGTTGACGACGTAGGTGACCCGGTCACCCACCTGCTGACGGCGCAGCTCGTCCGCGACGAGACACAGCGCGTGAAGGTCTGTTCCCCGTGCCTCGTTCAGAGCGACTCCATCGTCGACGCTGACTTCTCTTCCGTCGAGGCTTCGCTCCAAAATCGCGCGGACGTCGGGCGATACTCCTTGCAGGCAGGTTTCGAGGGCTGTCGTCATGGCGTGGCGAGCTCCGTCTGAAGCTGATCGATACGGGGGCGCAACGACGCGTCGACAAAACCCGGCGCGTCGAGGTGAGAGGGGTATACCGGGAGTCGCGGTTCGAGTCGAAAGCCTTCCGCTTCACAGCCTTCACGGAGGCGGCCCAAGAACGGCCAAGGGTGCTGCGGATTGATGTAGTCCGGACTGACCGGCGAAATGCCACCGAAATCGTTGATGCCGGACCGGATGAGGGTAGCGGTCGACGCAGGATTGAGATTCGGGGGCGCCTGAACACTGACGTCATCGTCGAGGATGAGCCGGGCCAGCGCGATGGTCGCGGCGAGCTCGTCCGGCGTTGGCTCGGACGCAAAGCCCATCGGCGTGTCGGGGTGGGCCCGGAAGTTCTGGACGATGACCTCCCCGATGTGACCGTACTCGCGGTGCAAGCGTCGAATGGCGAGGATGGTGTCGACGCGCTCCTCTACCGTCTCCCCGATGCCGATCAACAGCCCCGAGGTGAAGGGGATGTGCAGCTCCCCGGCCTCGCGCGTCATTTGAATACGCTTCGCCGGCCGCTTATCCGGCGCGCGATGGTGCGGCATCCCTTTTTCGCACAGCCGATCGCTCACGTTCTCGAGCATCAAGCCAAGGCTGACGTTCACAGGCCGCAAGGCGATCATGTCGTCGCGGCAGAGGATGCCAGCGTTCGTATGAGGCAGGAGGCCAGCAGCCAGCGCCTCTTCGGCCGCCCATCGAAGATAGTCGACGGTTCGCTCGTGGCCCCATGAGCGAAGGAGGGCGTGGTATTCACGAAAGCCGGTTTCTGGGGTATCGCCCAAGCAAAACAACGCTTCAATGCAGCCTTGCTCCCGAGCGCGCCGGAGCCAGGTGCGAATCTCATCCGGACTCATCGTCCATTCGCCCGGGTCACCCGGAGAACGACGGAACGAGCAATAGTCGCACCGATTGCGACACAGGTTGGTGATCGGAAGGAACACCTTCGGGGAAAAAGTGAGGGTCTCGCCCCATGCTCGATCACGCCGTGCCCGCGCGGCCTCGCAGAGCGCGTCGGTCGCGAGCTCGCCCAACCGGTACGCATCTTGGTCGGAGACCGGCTCGAGGCTCGCGTGCTCCAAAATCGGCGGCGTGGAGCTCATTACATCTTGGCGATAACGGTGTCTGCGTACCGATTCAAGCCGTCGATACGGCCCTGCAGGGTGCCTCCCACCATGGGGGTGCCGTACATGAGCCACGGGACGGTGATGATGTCGGTCACGCCAGCATCTTCGAGTCGCTTGTAGCCGTCCACATCCCATACGTCCGTGACCACGGCCTGGTACTCCATCGGCAGGTGATCGCGACCGTACTCCTTGCGAAACACCTCGATCTCGGCGATCAGCGCCAGGAGCTTCTTCGACGGAAGCATCGCCGAGGACCAGCCGTCACCATACTTCGCCGCGCGTCGGAGACCCGGCTTGGTGTGACCGCCAATGTAGATTGGAATCGGCTGGGTCGGTGCCGGGCTCATCTGGATCTTACCGAAGTCGTAGTGCTCCCCGTGGTACTCGACCATCCCTCCGCCCCAGATCAGTCGAAGGATTTCGAGGCACTCGTTCATGCGCTTGCCTCGGGTCTCGAAATCGGTGCCACACCATTTGAACTCTTCGGGGAGCCACCCGAGTCCGCAGCCGAAGCCAAAGCGGTTGTTCGACAGCGCGGCCAGCGAAGCGACCTGTTTGGCTACCAGCACCGGATGACGAACCGGAAGCTTCACGACGCTCGTATAGAAGAAGATCGTTTCGGTGGCAGCAGCCATAGCCGCAGCACCCACGATGGGCTCGATCCATGGCGTCTCGCCGTCCCACATCCGACTACCGTCTTTTGTGTACGGGTAAGGTTTGCTGACCTCCTCGGAGAAGAAAATCGAGTCGGGCAACACGATGGCGTGGTAGCCGAGCTTCTCCGCCTCCCGGGCGATCGGGATGTATTGCTCGGGCGGCGCCATGGCGATCGAAGCGCTGAATTTCATGTCGCGGACCTTAGCATAAGGCGGAAGCTAGGACCGATCCCGTGGAATGCGCGTCCCGATGACACGCGTCACGTTCAACCACCTCAGCATTCTGGCCGAAAGAAGGGGCTTGCCCGTGTTCATGAACGCGACGCTGATGTCGCGGTCTGGGTCGGCCCATCCGAGAACGTTCGTGAAGCCGAGGTGCCCGAAAGCGTCGCCCGTGCGCGGCCCGTAGAAGCCAAAAGTCCGACCTCCGAGCATGAAGCCCATGGAAAGCGGTATGGGCATCATCAAGACGCGATCGACCTGCCCGGTCACCTGCGGCTCGGTGGCCCGTGCAACGGTGCGCTGGTCGAAGATGCGCGTGTCTTCGTAGGTGCCACCGCAGAGGAGCGTTTCGAAGAACCGCGAAACCTCTTCGGGTGTCGCGATGATGTTTCCCGCGGGCACCACGGCGGTCCGGAACCGGGGATCGTTGCTCAGGTCGACCAGCTCACGCATCGACGCGCCGAACGCGACTTGCACGAGATTCTTGTAGGGCCAGGTCGGCGTGGGTCCGGTGAATGCATCGACCGCGACTCGGTCGAGCTGTTCCGGGGCGACCCCATAGTTGAAGTCTTTCATCTTCAGGGGGTCGCGAATGCGGGTCGTCAAGAAATCTTTGATGTTCTCACCGGTCACGCGGCGGATGATCTCGGCCAGAATGAAGCCGCTCGTGATCGCTTGATAGGCTTGCACACTCCCCGGCCGATGAGTTGGTTCGAGCTCGCAGAAGGCTCGAGTGATCTCCTCGGGCCGCGCCAACAGATCGAGGTCGATCGCTTCCTGAGGCGTGGCCGGGATCCCCGCGCGATGCGTGAGCACGTCCCGGATGGTGATATTGTGCTTCCTCCGTCTTGCGAACTCGGGAATGAACGTGGCGACGGGCTCGTCGACGTGCAACTGATCCTCCTCTTGCAAGAGGTGAATCAGCATCGCTGTGACCGCCTTCGAGCCGGAGAAAAAGTTGTAGAGCGTGTCCGGGGTTGCCTTCACCAAGGGCGTGCCCTCCGGATCATCGGGGCTGTTTCCTCGCGCGTGACCGATCGCTCGGTCGAGAACGATCTCTCCCCGTCGCCGAATACACAGGGCGATCGCCGGATGGAGGCCCGTTTTGTAGAACCTGACGACAGCGTCCCAGATCGCCTCCACGTCCTGGGTCCCGAGCCCCACGCCACGCGGGTCGGTCTCACGATGACTCTTGGTGGTCACCTCCTCCGGATCGAAGGTGCGAACCGTAACCGGCAGCAGGTCTCGAAGTCGTGGTCTCTGCATCAACCGCCTTGCTGGTACCCGAGGTTCGGCTGTAGCCAGCGCTCGGCCTCCGCCACCGTCATGTTCTTCCGGCTCGCGTACCCTTCGACCTGGTCGCGATCGATGGGACCCACGGCGAAATAGCGGGCCTTCGGGTGTGCAAGGTAGATTCCACTGACGCTGGCGCCCGGAGTCATCGCGAAGTGCTCCGTCAGCGAGATCCCTACGTCATCGGCAGCCAGCAATTTCCACAAGGTTCCCTTCTCGGTGTGGTCGGGACATGCGGGGTACCCGAACGCAGGCCGGATGCCGCGATACTTCTCGGCGATGAGGTCTTCTCTGCTGAGGCCATCGTCCGGCTCGCAACCCCACTCACCGCGTGCGCGCTCGTGCATCAACTCCGCAAAGGCTTCGGCTAGGCGATCAGCCAGCGCTTTGACCATGATGGAGTTGTAGTCGTCGTGGTCCTGCTCGAAGGTTTTGCAAAGCGCGTCGGCTCCGATGCCGGTAGTCACAGCGAACGCGCCGATGTGGTCCTCGAGGCCGGTGCTCGTGGGGGCCACGAAGTCGGACAGACAGAAGTAGGGCTGCTCGACCGGCTTCGTCGCCTGCTGGCGCAACATGTGAAAGCGGAGCTGCTCACGACTGCGCGCCTCGTCACCCCATACGACGATATCGTCGCCGTCGCGGTTCGCGGGCCAGAATCCGTAGACGCCGCGGGGCGTGAGGAGCTGCTCCGCGATGATGCGGTCTAGCAACGTACGGCCATGATCGTACAGCTCGCGCGCGGCGGCCCCGTAGCGCTCGTGGTCGAGGATCTTCGGGAACTTCCCTTTGAGCTCCCACGCCGAAAAGAAAAATGTCCAGTCGATGTAAGGAGCGATGTCTTCGAGACTAACGTCGTCGATGACTCGCCGCCCCGTGAACGCCGGCAACGACACGTCTTCGCTCCTCCACTGGATGGGCACTCCGTTTTCCCGGGCAATATCGAGGGAAATCAGCTCTCGGTTCTGCCGGTGCTCGAACAGCTTCCTCGATTTTTCCTGCTCGCTTCGATTCTTTGCATCGAGCGCGGGCCTGCGTTCGGGGCTCAGAAGGTCGGATACGACGTTCACGACCCGCGACGCATCGAGGACATGCACCGTGCTGTTGTCGTAGGCGGGCGCGATTTTGACGGCTGTGTGCGCGCGGCTCGTCGTCGCACCGCCAATCAGGAGGGGCACGTCCATGCCGCGCCGCTGCATCTCGGCAGCCACGTTCACCATCTCGTCCAACGAGGGCGTGATGAGCCCGCTCAGTCCGACGATGTCGCAGCCCTCGGCCACTGCCGCATCGAGGATCTTATCAGCCGGGACCATGACACCCATGTCGACGACCCCATAGTTGTTGCAGCCGAGCACGACGCCAACGATGTTCTTGCCGATGTCGTGTACGTCGCCCTTTACCGTCGCGAGCAGCACCTTGGCCTGAACGCGGCCCTCGAGCTTCTCGTCTTCCATGAAGGGCTCGAGATGTGCGACTGCCTTCTTCATGACTCGCGCGCTCTTCACGACCTGCGGAAGGAACATCTTGCCGGCGCCGAAGAGGTCGCCCACGACCGCCATGCCGCTCATCAGCGGGCCTTCGATGACGTCGAGGGGGCGCGCGTACTTCAGTCGGGCTTCCTCGGCGTCCTCGACGACGAAATCCACGACGCCGTTGACGAGCGCGTGCGCAATCCGGTCCTCGACCGGTGCCTCGCGCCAGCTGAGGTCGTACTGCTGCTTCTTTCCCTTGCCCTTGACCGTCTCGGCCAGCGCGACGAGCCGATCGGTCGCATCGGCGCGCCGATTGAAAAGCACGTCCTCTACGTGTTCGAGGAGGTCCTTGGGAACCTCCTCGTAAACCTCGAGCTGACCGGCGTTGACGATGCCCATGTCCATGCCCGCCCCGATGGCGTGGTAGAGGAACGCGGTGTGCATGGCTTCGCGCACCCGATTGTTGCCGCGGAACGAAAAGCTGAGATTGCTCACTCCGCCGCTGATCAACGCCCCAGGGCAGCGCTCCTTAATCTGTCTCGTAGCCTCGATGAAATTGATCGCGTACTCGTTGTGCTCCTCGATCCCCGTGGCTACCGCAAAGACGTTGGGGTCGAACACGATGTCGGTCGGAGCGAAGCCCGCCTCTTCGACGAGAATCCGGTACGCTCGCGCGCAGATCTCGACCTTCCGCTCGATGGTGTCGGCCTGCCCTTCTTCGTCGAAGGCCATCACGACGGCGCCTGCACCGTAGCGGCGCACCACCCGAGCCTTGTCGAGGAACTCTGCCTCGCCTTCCTTCAAGCTGATCGAGTTGACGAGGGCCTTTCCCTGCACGCATTTCAAGCCCGCTTCGAGGACGCTCCACTTCGAGCTATCGATCATGATGGGCACGCGTGAAATCTCAGGCTCGGAGCCAATGAGATTCAGGAATCGAGTCATCGCTTGCTCGGAATCGAGCATGCCCTCGTCCATGTTGATGTCGATGATGTTAGCGCCACTACGCACTTGCTGAAGGGCCACCGAGACCGCTTCTGGATAGTCGCCTCCGGTGATCAGCTCTCGGAACTTGGCCGAGCCGGTCACGTTCGTTCGCTCGCCGACCATCAAGAAATTGGTCTCCGGGCGAACGACCAGCGGTTCGAGTCCGCTGAACCGCGGATAGTGGACGTCGCGTTCGGGCTTGGGACGCGGCGGCAGGTCGCGTACCGCTTCGACGATGGCCCGGATATGGTCTGGCGTGGTGCCACAGCAGCCGCCGATGACATTGATCATTCCGTCCGCCGCAAACCCGCGCAGGAGCTCGGCCATCTCTTGCGGCGTTTGATCGTAACCACCAAAGGCGTTGGGGAGGCCGGCGTTCGGGTAGCAATGCAGGTAACAATCGGCAATCCCGGCGAGCTCCTTCAGGAACGGACGCATCTCCTGAGCGCCGAGCGAACAGTTGATCCCGACCGCTAGCGGTTGAGCATGCTCGATCGAAATGTAGAACGCCTCGACAGTCTGTCCTGACAGCGTACGGCCGCTCTTATCGACGATCGTGACCGAAATCACGATAGGTAGGCGAACACCCTTCTCGGCAGAGACATCGTCGATCGCACACAGCGCCGCCTTGGCGTTGAGCGTATCGAAAATGGTCTCGACGAGCAGGAGGTCGACGCCGCCGTCGATCAACCCACGCACTTGCTCGGCGTAGGCGTCGCGCGCTTCGTCGAAGGTAAGCGCTCTGAAGCCGGGGTCATCGACGTCCGGGCCGAGGCTCAGGGTCTTGTTGAGTGGACCGATCGCGCCTGCCACGAAGCACGGCTTGTCGGCGTGGCTCTTGGTGGCCTCCCTCGCAACGCGCGCGGCGGCGACATTGAGATCGTAAACCACGTGCTCGAGGTCGTAGTCGGCTTGCGAGAACGCATTCGCGTTGAACGTGTTGGTTCCGATGATGTCGGCGCCCGCATCGAGATACTGCTCGTGGATCCCACGGATGACGTCAGGGCGAGTCAGAACGAGCAGATCGTTGTTGCCCTGAAGGCTGCTCGGATGATCGCGAAACCGGTCGCCCCGGAAATCCTCCTCTCCGAGGCCCGCCTGCTGGATCATCGTGCCCATCGCTCCGTCGAAGAAGAGGATCCGCTTTTCGATTAGCTCTTTGAGCTGCTGTGTCGTTCCGTCGTTGCTCATGCGCCCCAAGCCTCGCTGAGAGGAAGTGCCGTAATGACCTAAAAAGGTTGCGTGCGCCCGTGGGACGCTTCGCCGATCTGCCGCCCCGAAGCGAGCACGGCGCGGCCCATCATGTTATAATCCCGAGGGGTTAAGGTAAGATACTTAGACTGGTGCCACGGAAATGAATTCAAGCAGACTAGCTTTTGGTACGGCCTGGGTTCGTTTCATGTTGGCGGCCAGCGGGATTTGGCTCCTCCCGCTCCTCTATCCCCCGATGGCGGAACATCGCTGGGTGTTCATCGCCTACGCCGGAGTCGCGATCGTCGAGCAGATCTTGATCTGGCGCGATATCGCGGGCCCCTGGCGCCCCTTCCTGGGCGGCATCCTCGATATGGCGCTGCTCACCTTCATCGTCCAGCGCATCGGCTCCTCTCGCACGATGATGGTCGCGCTCTACTTCGTTGCGGGCGTCGTCAACTCACTCGTGGTGACTCCGAGGATGGGAGTCGTGCTGTCGAGCATTGGCGCAGCGATGTATTCGTCCGTGGTCATCATGGAGGTTCGAGGGGTGCTGCCGTTCGCGCCCGACGGTCCGGCGTGGCTGCAGTCGCAGGCCCCGGACGCGTTCGAAGGATTCCTGCAAGCATTCCTCGTGACAATCCTGCTGATGTTCGGAACCGCGATCGTCGCCACGCTAATCCAGAAGATCAATCAACGTGAAAACCAACTCCTCGTGGCGAACGAACGCCTGGCGGAGCTGTCTCGACAGGACCCATTGACCAAACTCTGGAACCGGCGTCACATTTTGAGCCACATCGAGCAGGGTCTGGCGTGGTTGAACCGTGGACGACCCATGGCCGTCGTGATGATCGACTTGGACCAGTTCAAGCGAGTCAACGACAACCACGGCCACCTCGAAGGCGACCAGGTGCTCCAAGGGGTGGCCGACGCACTCCGAAGATCGACCCGCGAGGTCGACGTGGCGGGCCGGTATGGCGGCGATGAGTTCGTCATCGTCCTTCCGGACACGAACCAGGAAGAGGGACGGGTTGCAGGGAACCGCTTCGTCACGGCGATTCGCGAAGTGGGCATGAAATTCGACCCGGCGAACCCGGTGACCGCAAGCGCAGGGCTGAGTATCGCCCGCCCGGGAGACACGGTGGAGATCGTCTTGAAACGCGCTGACGATTTCGCATATTCCGCCAAAGGCAAGGGCGGTAACCGCCTTTGCGGCTGAGGCATGCCGGACAAGATCTTGATCGCCGGGTGCGGCGACGTGGGAAACGCGCTTGCCACCCGATTGCTCGCAGATGAGTGCGAGGTGTGGGGCGTACGCCGCCGAGTAGACGCCCTCGCAAGCGGGGTCCGGCCTTGGCCCATCGACTTGACGGACCCGGGAAGCTTCGACGCGCCGCCGGCCGCGTTCGACTACCTGTTCTACACAGCAAGTGCGGACCGACGGGACGAAGCCCACTATCGATCCGTCTACGTCGACGGGCTACGTGATCTATTGAAGGCGCTGCGAGCCGCAGGCTGCCCCCTGCGCCGGATCTTTTTCACGTCGAGCACCGCGGTCTACGGGCAAAGCGAGGGTGAATGGGTGGACGAGAGCTCGACCACCGAGCCACCCGGGTTCAATGGCCGCGTTCTGCTCGAAGCCGAAGCGATTGTTCGGGAAGCCCCGGAGACGGGGATCAACGTTCGGTTGTCCGGGATCTACGGGCCGGGAAGAACGCGGCTCGTGCGCAAGGTCCGCGACGAGGAGGCCACGGCGACCGGTGGCTGGACCAATCGCATCCACGTCGAAGATTGCGCCGGAGCGTTGCACCACCTGATGCGCCTCGGGTATCCAGAAGCTCTCTACTTGGGCACCGACGACGAGCCCGCCACGACCGCGGAGGTCGTTACGTGGCTCAGCGCGGAGCTCGATGCGCCCGCGCCCCCCGATGGGCCAACCAAGCGGCTCAACAAGCGTTGCCGAAACGCGCGCCTCCGAGAGACGGGATATCGCTTCGAGTACCCGACGTTCCGAGAGGGTTACCGGCCCATCGTGCAAGAATTTCTAAACCAACCGGACAACTAGCCCGTCCGGTGGATGATGTGGAATCCAAATGGGGTCTCTATGACG